>DATBWD010000146.1:0-3939 GCA_036515015.1 Tepidiformaceae bacterium | reverse complement strand
TCGAGGTCGAAGACGCCGATGCCGGGGATGATGCCGCCTTCGTGGTCGACATAGCGGTGGCCGAACAACTGGAAGCCGCCGCAGACGGCGAGGGCGGGCATGCCGTCGTCGATGGCCTGCTTAATGGCCGGGCCCTTCGCGACGAGGTCATCGGCGATGCGGCGCTGTTCGCGGTCCTGGCCGCCGCCGATGAGGACGAGGTCGTAGTCTGCGGGGTCGAAGGGGTCGCCGATGTTTATTTCGTCGACATGGAGGTCGATGCCGCGCTGCCGGCAGCGGTAGCGGAGGGCGATGACGTTGCCGCGGTCGCCATAGATGTTCATGACATCGGGGTAGAGGTGGGCGAGGCGGAGTTCCATGGGGATATGGTACGGGAAGGACTGAGGACTGGGGACTGAGGACTCAGTTCGAAGTGCCTGGTGCCTGGTGCTCAGGCCCCAGTGCTTGCGGGCGGCGAGAAGGACCAAGCACCAAGCACTTCAGCACCCGGCACTCCCACTTTGCCCCTTGCGCCGGGGGTGGGGATGGTTCACCATTCAATTAGCACTCATTGACAGGGAGTGCTAACATACGTCCCGCAACCAAAACCAAACACCAATGCAGAGGTAATCCCTTTTATGGCCAAGCAGCTGCTCTTCGATGAAGAAGCACGCCACGCGCTGAAGCGTGGCATCGACTCGCTCGCCGACGCGGTGAAGATCACCCTGGGCCCCAAGGGGCGCAACGTGGTGCTCGACAAGAAGTTCGGCGCCCCGACCATCACGAACGACGGCGTGACGATCGCCAAGGACATCGAACTCGAAGACCCGTTCGAGAACATCGGTGCGCAGCTGGCCAAGGAGATCGCCTCCAAGACCAACGACATCGCCGGTGACGGGACGACGACGGCGACGGTGCTCGGCCAGGCGATCGTGCAGGAAGGCCTGAAGAACGTGGCCGCCGGCGCGAACCCGATGAGCCTGAAGCGCGGCCTCGAAGCCGGCGCAGCCGCGCTCGTCGAAGCAATCAAGAAGAACAGCATCAAGGTCACCGAGCGCAACCAGATGGCGCAGGTCGCGACCATTTCGGCCAACAACGACCCCTCCGTGGGCAACCTCATCGGTGAGTGCATGGAGAAGGTTGGCAAGGACGGCGTGATCACCGTCGAAGAGTCGAAGGGCATCCAGACGGAAGTCGAGTACGTCGACGGCATGGCCTTCGACCGCGGCTATATCAGCCCCTACTTCGTGACAAACCCGGAGCGGATGGAAGCGGTCGTCGAAGACGCCTACATCCTCATCACGGACAAGAAGCTGAGCTCGGTGCAGGAGATCCTGCCGATGCTCGAGAAGATCCTCCAGGTGACGAAGAACCTGGTGATCATCTGCGGCGACCTGGAAGGTGAAGCGCTGGCGACCCTCGCGGTGAACAAGCTGCGCGGCACGATCAACATCCTCGCCGTGAAGGCGCCGGGCTTCGGCGACCGCCAGAAGGACAACCTCGGCGACGTCGCGGTGCTGACGGGCGGCCAGGTCATTTCGGAAGAGATTGGCCGGACGCTCGATAGCGTGGACGTTGTCGACCTCGGGCGCGCTCGCCGCGTCAGTTCGACGAAGGAAGAGACGACGATCATCGAGGGCAAGGGCAAGAAGAAGGAACTGGACGCGCGCATCTCCCAGATCCGGGCCATCCTCGACGACGCCAAGAGCGACTGGGACAGGGAGAAGGCCCAGGAGCGGCTCGGCAAGCTGGCCGGCAGCGTGGCGGTCATCAAGGTGGGCGCCGCGACGGAAGTCGAACTCAAGGAGAAGAAGCACCGCGTGGAGGACGCCCTGAGCGCGACCCGTGCCGCGGTGGAAGAGGGCATCGTGCCCGGTGGTGGCGTGGCGCTCATCAACGCGCTGCCCGCGCTCGACAAGGTGAAGCTTGAAGGCGACGAGGCGACGGGTGCGAAGATCCTCCGCCGCGCGCTGGAAGAGCCGCTTCGCCGCATCGCGATCAACGCCGGCAAGGACGGGTCGGTGATCGTCGAAGAGGTGAAGAAGCTGAAGAAGGGCGAAGGCTACGACGCCGCCAAGGAAGAGTTCGGCGACATGGTAGCCAAGGGCATCATCGACCCGGCAAAGGTGACCCGCTCGGCCATCGAGAACGCGGTTTCGATCGCGGCCATGGTGCTGACGACGAACTGCCTCGTGACGGACCTGCCGGAGCGGCAGGCCGCGGCGATGCCTTCCGCGCCGCCGATGTACTAAGCCGCCAGCGGGACGAGGAGCAAGACCCCTCTCTCCCGCCGGTGAACGACCATTCCGAGGGGGTGCGGCTCAGGCCCGCCCCCTCGTTCGATCGAGAGAACAGGCAAAGGAAGCAGCAGTATGTTGACCGAGAACGGTCTCGAAGTTGACGTCGAAGCAGTGCACGACCTGCTGCGCCGGGCCGACGTGCTCGCCATCGGGTTCCCGCTTTTCCCGGAGCGGCTGCTTATCGACACCCGGACGAGCGGCGACGAGGGGCCGCTGGTGGCCATCGTGGAGCCGGTCGCGACGGTGCAGGAGCGCTACCTGTGGCTCGGCAAGCACCGGGGCAACTTCGGTGCGCCGGAGGCGTTTTCGTTCTTCACGTGGCCGCATACGGTCCGCGGGATGCGGGAGCGCGACATCCTCGCGCCGCTGCGGAGCCGGCTGGCGGATGTTTCGAACGATGGTGGCGAGATGCTGGACCAGGCGCTCGAACGGCTGGCGGGACTGGAGCAGAACGCCATCCGTGATGCGATCAGGGGCAGCCAGGCCTGGCGCGCCGTCTGGGAGAAAAGCGCGGCCGCTTAGGGCTCATCACGTGCGGCCGGGCCGGGTACACTTCTGCGCGGAGGTACGCGCATGAAGATCCTGCGAGCAGCCGAAGGCACGAACACCGACCGAACAGGCAACCCCATCTTCGAAGGGCAGGTGACCATGCGGGGCCTGCCCGACAGCGACCACTTCTCGGCGGCGGTGGTCTCGTTTGCGCCCGGCGCGCGGACGGTGATGCACCGTCACACGGGCGACCAGTTGCTCTACATCGTCTCGGGTATCGGCAAGGTGGGTGACGCGGGCGGGGAACACGTCGTGGCCGTGGGCGACACGGTGATCATCCCGGCGAACACGGACCACTGGCACGGGGCGGGAGACACCGGCTCGCCGATGGCGCACCTGACGGTCCAGCGGTCGGATTCCCAGACCACGCTGAGCCAGTGACGGAGCGGCGGCGAATCGTCGTGCGGGGCCGGGTGCAGGGCGTCGGCTTCCGGCTGTTCGTGCGTGACCTCGCGCTGGACATGGGTCTGAGCGGTTGGGTGCGGAACCTGCCGGACGGGCGGTCGCTGGAGGCAGTTGCGCAGGGCGAGCGCGAGGCGGTCCAGCGGTTCGTGTCGCTGATGCGGCAGGGCCCGCCCGGGTCGTACGTCGGGGAATGGGAGGAAGCGGAGGAGGAGGTGGAGCCGGCGATGGAGGGGTTCCGGGTCACGCGGTAGGGGGAACGAGGACTGGGGACTGAGGACTGAGGACTGAGGAGAGATATCGGTGCGTTATTTGCTGCATAGAGTAGTGAACTCGGCAGGATAGCGCGGTAGTGTGGCGGGGTGAGGCCGACCCATCTGGAGACGCGCTACAAGTACGACCTGAGCCCCCGCCAGCGCGAGGTGCTCGAACGCATCGCGCGCGGGAAGACGAACGCGGAGATCGCGGCCGAACTGGGCATCTCGCTCGACGGCGCGAAGTATCACGTCCGGGAGATCCTGGCCAAGCTCAATGTCGACTCACGAGAGGATGCGGCGTCGGAGTGGCGGCGGATGCACTCGCCGCTCGGACGGTTGCGGCACGTGGTGCTGGTGGGGATGGGTGCACTGCCGAAGAGCGGGCCGGTGCTGGCGGCGGTGGGGGCGGCAGTGGTCGTCGCCGGAGTGATCGGGCTCCTCGTGCTGCTGGC
>DATBWD010000145.1:0-10492 GCA_036515015.1 Tepidiformaceae bacterium | reverse complement strand
CAGCGCCAAGCAGCCGGAAATCTCGGCGGCGATGATGGCCGGCAAGCTGGCCGACGTGACCCAGACGGGGGCGCGGTTGGTGGTCTCGGCCGACCTTTCGTGCCTGGCGCACCTCGAATCGGGGGCGAGGGGCATGGGGCTGGCAGTCGAGACGTGGACGATGGCGGAGTTGCTTTCGAGGGCACTGCCGTGACCAAGTACCGGGAGCGTGCGATCGCCGAGATGCGACTGACCGGCCCCGGGGGCGGCGTGACGCCGATCATGCGAAAGCTCGTCACCGATTCGCGCGACATGCTGGCCCGAGGGGCGCCAGACGCGCGGGAGCGAGCCACAGCGGCGCGGATGTACGCCGTTGAGCACCTTGAGGAGTTGCACGACCAGGTGCGCGAACAGTTCGGGCGGCGCGGCATTGGCTACCACCGGGTGAAAGACGCCGACGAAGCGCGGGCGACGATGCTGCGGCTGCTCGGCGGGGCAAGGCGGGTGGCGAAGTCGAAGACGATGGTCGGTGAGGAAGTGGGGCTGACGCACGCTCTCCGCGAGCGAGGGATGGACGTGCTCGAGACGGACATCGGCGAATACATCGTCGACATCGAGGGGCGGGGGCCGAGCCACATCACGGCGCCGGCGTTGCACCTGAACCGGGCACGCATCCGCGAGATGCTGGCGCGCACGGGCGCCGACCTGCCCGACGACAAGCCCGAGCGTCTCTCGCGTTATGTGCGAGACGTGGTCGGGACGTTCTTCGAGGACTGCGACGCGGGCATCACCGGGGCGAACACGGTCGTGGCATCGAGCGGGCGGATCGTCTGCGTGGAGAACGAGGGGAACGTCTCGCTGGGGGCGAGCCACCCGAAGCTGCACATCGCGATCACGGGCCTTGAGAAGGTCGTGGCCGACGAGGCGGGGGCGCTGGCGATGCTCGAAGTACTGGCGCCCAGCGCGACGGCGCAGCCGCTTACGTCGTTCAGCCACTTCTTCGCCGACCCGGACCCGGGACAGGAGCGGCACGTGGTGTTCGTGGACAACGGGCGGTCGGAGGTGCTGGCGGACGAGCGGTACCGGGAGGTGCTGAAGTGCATTCGCTGCGGCGCCTGCATGAACGCATGCCCGGTGTACCGGACGGCCGGGGGTCTTTCGTATGGGTCGCCGTACATGGGGCCGATTGGGGCGGTTATCTCGCCGCTGCTGTGGCGCGATGGGCGATACGCGGACCTGCCGACGGCATCGAGCCTGTGTGGGCGGTGCACGGAGGTTTGCCCGGTGGGCATCCCGCTGCACCGGATGCTGCTGGACCTGCGAGCCGATGCGGTGAGCGCCGGGCACCTTGGCGGACGGACGGAGCGGGCGGGGTGGCGTGCCTGGGCGATGGCCTTCGGTGGGGCATCACGTGCGCGGGTGGCGACGGCGGCGGGGCGGTTCGGCCTCCGGCACTTTGGGGGCATGTTGAACCGCCGCGCGAACGAGAGCGACCCGCGCCTCGCGCCGAGGACGGAAGTGGAACGCGACCCGGCGATGCTTGCCGGCGCAGCGGACCTGCCACCGCAGCGAGAAGGTCCATCGGGGGCGCCGTTCCCGCCATCGCTCATCAGCCCGGAGGATGTGGTGGTCGAGGATGTCGTCGACCTGTTCATGGAGCGCGTGGCGCTGCTGGGTGTCGAGGTGAAGAAAGCGGTCCGGAAGCAGAAGACGGATCGAGTGGTGCACGCCTGCGCGGCCATCGCGGCGACCGGGAGCGTCGTGCTGACGGGAGAGGACGCGGCGCGGCGAGCGCTGCTCGCAGGGCGGCGGGTGGTGGTGTTCGTCGACGCGGCGACGATCGTGCGGTTCCCGCACCAACTGGCGGACCGGCTGGGGGATGGCGACGCGTTGATCCTGACTGGTGCGAGCCGGACAGCCGACATCGAGAAGCAGATAGTCCGGGGGATCCACGGGGCGGAGAAGATGGTGGTGGTGATCAACCGGTTGGAGAGCGGCGACGGGGCGGAGGCAGACTAAAGCGCCGTCACGGGGACGGTAGGGCGAATTCGTGGACAATTGGGTGCCATGGCAGCACCCTTTCTGAAGTGGGCCGGGGGGAAGAAGCGGCTGGCGCCGCTGGTGGTGGCTCGCGCGCCACGGGGTGCGCGGGTCTACCACGAACCATTCCTCGGCGCCGGCGCTGTGTTCTTCGCCATGGAGGACGCGGGGCTCACCGCGGGGGCCGTGCTGGGGGACGCGAACGAGGACCTCGTCGCGTGCTTTGCCGTGGTGCGGGACGATGTCGAGGCGCTCATCCGTTCGCTGACCGAGTACGCGGGAGGGTACGTGCCGCTCGGGCCGGGGGAACGAGCGCGGTACTACTACGAGAAGCGCGCCGAGCGGCCGGCGGGCACCGTAGCGCGTGCGGCGCGGCTCATCTTCCTGAACCGGACCTGCTACAACGGTCTCTACCGGGTGAACGGAAGCGGGAACTTCAATGTCCCGCACGGGCGGTATGTGAACCCCCGGATATGCGACGAGGCGGGGCTGCGGCGAGCCTCGCAGGCCTTACAGGGAGCCGAACTGGGAGCGATGGACTTCGAGGAAGCGTGCTCGCGGGCGAGGCCGGGCGACTTCGTGTACCTCGATCCTCCGTACCAGCCGTTGACGCGGACGTCGCGCTTCACGAGTTACACGAGCGGGGACTTCGGGGCGGCGGACCAGGAGCGGTTGAGGGATGTGTTCGAGGACATGACGCGACGAGGCGTCGCGGCGATGCTTTCCAACTCGGAGCACGAGGCCATCCGGGACCTGTACGAAGGTCGCGGCTACGACCTCGAGCCGGTCGAAATGTCGCGGGCGATCAACTCGGTCGGTTCTGGGCGAGCGCCGATCGCGGAGTTGCTGATCAGCAACTTCAACCGCCCCGAAGTGAGGGCAGGGCTGTCGGGGAGCCCGAAGTAGGCCGAGGGTCAGGCCGAGGCGGGCACAGCAGTGGCTCGCGCACGGACGCCCAGAAACTCGATGAACGCCTCGTTGTACTGTGGGGCGTACTCGATGGCGCCGACGTGGCCGCCCGGGAGTTCGAGCAGTTTCGCGTTCGGAATCAGTTCGGCGAGTTTCTTCGAGTTGCGGGGCGGGACAAGGATATCGTCGACGCCATAGACGACGAGCGTCTCGTGCTTGAGGTTCGTGAGGCGAGAGGCGGCATCGAACGCGAGGACGGCATTGGCCTGGCGGATGAAGGCGTGGTCGACCTGGGCCCAGGGGTTGTTGAGCGAGTTGCGGATTGCGCGTTCGAAACGCTCTTCGTCGTCGAGGAGTTCGGGGCTGTAGAGCCAGGGGGCGTTGTAGCGCACCATCTGTTCGCGGCTGAGGTTGGAGCGGCGGACGTCGATCCAGCTTCGGACGACATTGCGGCCGTAGCCATCGATCGCCGGCGCCGTCGCGAGGAGGATGAGTTTGTTCACCCGGTCCGGGTACTTGAGGGCGAGTTCCTGGGCGATGTAGCCGCCCATGCTGAAGCCGAGGATGTGGGCCTTCGGGATGGCGAGGTGGTCCATGAGGGCGGCGACATCTTCGGCCATGCCGGCGATGGTGTAGGGCTTATCGGGCGCGGAGGTGCGGCCGGCGCCGCGGTTATCGAAGGCGATGACGCGGAAGTGTTTTGCGAGTTCGGGGACCTGGAGCGCCCAGGCCTGCATGTCGCCGCCGAGGCCCATGATGAGGACCAGGGGGTCGCCGCTGCCGGCCTCTTCGTAGTAGGTGACGATGTCGCGGATGGGCGCTTGTGGCACGACTTGCTCCTGAGGTTTGTGACGAGCACAGGTTACAGGCGTCGTGGCGAGTGGGCGACCGGGCGATGGGGCGAGCGGGCGACAGCCACTTCCGCCTGATGGAAGTCACCTAGCACCTAGCCCCTAGCCCCTAGCCCCTGTCACCTGTCACCTCCGGACGAGGTTGCGGCGGGCGGCTTCTTCGATGATCTGGACGACGTTGGTGGCGGCGCCCTTGCGGATGCTGTCGGTGACGGTCCAGAGGGTGAGGGCGCCGGGAAGGGAGGTGTCGGCGCGGATGCGGCCGACGAAGACGGAGTCGTTCCCGGCGGCATCGAGCGGGGTCGGGTACTGCTCGGACGCGGGTTCGTCCATGACGGTCACCCCGGCGGCGGAGGCGATAAGCCTTCGGGCCTCGCCAGCGTCGATCGGCTGTTCGAATTCGGCCCAGACGGTCATGGCGTGTCCGAAGAACGTGGGGATGCGGACGCAGGTGGCGCTGATGGCGATGCCGGGGGCGTGGAGGAGTTTGCGCGTCTCGTTGGCCATCTTGATCTCTTCCTTCGTGTAGCCGTCTTCGGCGAAGAGGTCGACCTGGGGCACGGCGTTGAAGGCGATCTCGCGCTTCTGGGTACCGGAGGGTTCATGCCGGCCTTCGAGCGCGGCGCGGGATTCGGATGCGAGGCCATCGACGGCGGCGGCACCAGCACCGGCAACGGCCTGGTAGGTGCTCACGACGATGCGCTTGAGGGGGTTCACGCGATGGATGGGGCTGAGGGCCATGACCATGGGCGTGGTGGTGCAGTTGGGCTGGCTGACGATGCCGCTATGCCATTCGAGGTCTTCCGGGTTGACCTCGGGGATGACCAGCGGGACAGCCGGGTCCATGCGGTAGGCGCTGGAGTCGTCGACGACGAAGCTGCCATTGGCCCGGGCGATCGGCGCGTAGTGCTTCGAGGCACTGCCGGAGGCGGAAAGGAAGACGATGTGGTCGTCGGCGGTCAGGGAATCGTCGGTGGTCTCCTCGACGGTGATTGACGTGCCTCGAAAGTCGACCTTCTTGCCAGCGGAACGGGCGGTGGCGAGAAGGCGAAGGCGGCCGACAGAGATGTTTCGCTGGTCGAGGACCTTGAGGAATTCTCGTCCGACGATGCCTGCTCCGCCGATGACGGTGATGTTATAGGCGTCCACGGAGGGCTCCGGAGTGGTATGAGGTTATGGTATCCCCGCCACGGGTACGGGTCACGGAGAGGTCAGGGAGCGGGGAGGACCATCGTCTTCAGCAGGTGGTCGAGTTCGGCCGCGGGATCGTGGGTTTCGCCGCTATGGACCGGCGAGGTCTGGATGACGGTGCTCCTGGGGGCCGCGAGCCAGCGGAAGCGTTCGGCCTGGTCGAATTCGCCGACAGGCCCGGCCGCGGGGCCGCCTTCGCAAACAAGCGGGATGATGGCCAGGTGTGACCGGACGTCGTCGAGGTCGATGCCGGGGGCGAAGGCGCGGGCGCGCTGCTCATCGAGTTCGATGCGTGCCTCGAGGAACCGGCTCTCCTTGCAGAAGAGGATCACGCCGACGTTGATGAACTCCTCGCGTTCGACGCGCGGGACGAGGCGGATGATGGCGTATTCAAAGACGTGCGGTGCGGGCACGCTCTGCCTCCTCGACGAATGTGCCTGCGTGTTCGACCCGCCGTTGAAGGTACGCGAGATAGGCGGCACGCGCATCGGCGGCGGAGGGGAAGTGGGCGTCGAGTTCGAGCCACCCGGCCGGGAGCAGGTCGACAAGCCGCTCCAGGGCGGCAGCATCGAGCAGTGGTCGGAGTTCGGCGTCAGCCGCGGGGACAGAGCCGGCGCGGGAGAGAAGGACGTGTTTGGCGATCGCGGGGAATGGATTGGCGGCCTTTTCGAGGTAGCCATCCCAGGCATGGTGAAAGTAGAACCCCGCACCGTGGTCGATGAGCCAGGGTTCGCGGTGCCAGATGAGGATGTTCGGGTTCCGTGGCGTGCGGTCGACGTTGGTGATGAAGGCATCGAACCAGACGACCTTCGCGGCCAATTCCGGGGTGAAGGCGGAGAGGACGAGCGGATCGAAGCCCAGCGCGCCGGGGAGGAAGTCCACGCCCAGGTTGAGGCCGGGGCTGCCGACGAGCAGTTGCTGAATCTCAGCGTCGGGTTCGTTACGACCGATGGCGGGGTCGAGTTCGACAAGGACCAGTTCGGGGATGGGCAGGCCGAGAGCCCGCCCCAGTTCGCTGCCGAGGAGGTCGGCGATGAGCGCCTTGGGGCCCTGGCCGGCGGCGCGAAATTTGAGGACGTAGAGGCCGTCGTCATCCGCCTCGACGATGGCGGGGAGTGAGCCGCCCTCGCGGAGGGGCATGACGTAGCGAGTGGCCCGGACGGCGCGAAGCATCCTTTCGGTTGTACAGGATGAACGGCGCAGGCGCTCGCGAGATCCCCGCCGGGCGGGCTCCAAGAACGACGGCGAATCGGGTAGGATGCTCGCTCGCCCCGCAAAACGGCGGAGACCACCAGGCGAGAGGTGAGCACATGGCCACTGCTTCCGAAGACCGCGCGCCGGCCGGGGTTGTGATCCGCCCGATCGAGGAGAGCGACCGCGAGTGGTTGCGACCGTTCATGGCCGAGCACTGGGGGGCCGAGACGATGGTCTCGGGCGGGAGACTCATGCGGCCGGCCGAATTTCCGGGCTTCGTGGCGGAGCGCGAGGGGAAGGTCGTGGGGGTCGTGACCTACCGGCACGAAGGCGAGGACTTCGAGGTCGCCTCGCTGGACAGCCTGGAGGAGGGCAGGGGCATCGGGAAGGCGCTACTCGCGGCGGTAACCGACGTGGCACGGGCGAAGGGGGTGCCGCGCGCCTGGCTCGTTACCACGAACGACAACATGCGGGCACTCCGGTTCTACCAGCGATTGGGGTGGGAACTGGTGGCCGTGCATCGGGGGGCCGTCGACCGGGCGCGAGAGACGCTGAAGCCGGAGATCCCGCGAGTGGGCAACGATGGGATACCGCTTCGCGACGAGATCGAACTGGAGTATCGCCTGTAGTGGTGGCGGCTCAGTCGATGGCGAGGGGTTCCGGCTCGGGAACGGGAAGCGCATCCGGCTGCTGCTTCTTCTGCAGTTCCATGTGTTCGAGGCCGACGATGCTGAACCCAAGGTCACCGAGTTCGCAGAGGAAGCTGCAATAGGTGAGGCGGAGGGCGCTCGTGGACTTGGAGGGCATATAGGTCAGATTGCACCGGGCGCAGCGGGGCATCGTGACCAGTTCCGAGTCACGCAGCACCTGCGGGGGGCTCTTCTCGTCATGGTTATCGGTAATTGCGCTCATGCCTGACCTGCCTTCCCCTAGAGTATCAGGCAAGCGAGGCGTATTGGCGACCTCGCTCCAGAAAGTACCGATTTCTAACACCTTGGCGCGGGCACGGGGGCGAGGGATGGGGTCGAGCGCATAACAGTCAACGGCAATTTGGGCCTCGGGAAAGGGCCGTCCGTCCGGGGAGCGTTCGGCGAGGTTGGGGTACCTTACACGTATGACTAAGGACATCTATGACGTTACGATCCTCGGTGCAGGCCCGACGGGGCTCTTCGCCGCGTTCTACGCGGGGCTTCGCGGGATGCGGACGAAGATTATCGAGGCGCTGCCGGAACCGGGGGGCCAGCTCGCGGTCCTCTACCCGGAGAAGTTCATCTACGACGTCCCCGGGCTCCCGAAGATTCTCGCGGCCGACCTGGTCGAGTCGCTGGTGAAGCAGTGCGAGCTGTTTTCGCCGGAATACGTCTTCGAACGGCGGATCGAGGTGCTGATGCAGGAGGAGGTCGAGGGGGAGCAGGTATGGCGGTTGGGGACACCGCTGGAGGCGCACTTCAGCCGGGCCGTGCTTCTCTGCGCCGGCATCGGCGCGTTCGAGCCGAACAAGCTCGCGCGACCGGGGGTGGCCGAATTCGAAGGCAAGGGCGTCGGCTACTTCGTCAAGGACAAGCGGCCGCTACGCGGGAGCAAGGTGCTCATCATCGGTGGCGGCGACACGGCAATCGACTGGTGCCTGAATCTGAAGGACTGGGCTTCGGAGATCACGCTCATCCACCGGCGCGACGAGTTCCGGGCGCACGAGTCAAGCCTCCTGAGCGTCCGCAACTCGGGCATCCCGATGCTCACGCACTGGGAGTTGAAGCGCGTCCACGGCGACGGCCGGGTGCGCGGCGCGACAATCTTCCAGAACAAGACGGGCGAGGAGCGAGAGCTGGATGTGGACTGGGTGCTGATCACGATCGGCTTCAAGGCTTCGCTCGGGCCGATGGAGGGCTGGGGGCTGGAACTGGCCGACGCGCGCCACCTGCGAGTGGACCCGATGATGCGCACGAACCTGCCAGGGGTGTTCGCGGCCGGCGACATCGCAGCGGTGGACGGGGCCGAGCCATTGAACCTGATCGTGACGGGATTCGGGCAGGCAGCCATCGCGGCGAACGCGGCGAAGCAGTTCATCGACCCGCATTCGCGCGTCTTCCCCGGGCATTCGAGCGAGTTGAAGCTGTAGGGCATTACAAAGTTTCGAATCGGGTGGCGCGGGCGACGTAACGGCCTGTTTCGGGCGGGCCGGCGGCTGTAGACTGGGCATCCCGGATATGTTCACTCATCTACACACTCATACCGAGTTTTCACTGCTGGACGGGATGACGAAGATGGCGCCGCTGATGGAGCGGATCCGGGCGCTGGGGATGGACTCGGTCGCGATGACGGACCATGGCGCACTCTACGGGGCGATCGATTTCTACCGGGAGGCGCGCGAGCGCGGGATCAAGCCCATCATCGGGGTGGAGGCGTATGTGGCGCAGGGCAGCCGCCACAGCCGGGAACGGGGGGACAACCAGCCGTACCACCTCGTGATGCTGGCCCGGAACATGCAGGGCTACAAGAACCTCATCGCGCTCGTCACGAAGGCGAACCTCGAAGGGTATTACTACAAACCGCGGGTCGACCGGGAACTGCTGCAGCAGCACAGCGCGGGGATCACCGTGCTCAGCGGGTGCCCTTCGGCCGAGTTTCACCGGCGGATCCAGGAGGGCGACCGCGAGGGCGCCATCGAGGTGGCGAAGTGGCACCGGGAAGTATTCGACGGCCACTACTACCTGGAGGTGCAGGACCACGCCGACGCGAAGTTCACGCGGCTGAACCCGGCGATCGCCGACATCGGGCGCGAACTGGGGATCCGGGTGGTGGCGACGAATGACAGCCACTACACGCTGCCGAACGAGGCGGACGCGCACGACGTGCTGCTCTGCATCGGGACGAACGCGACGGTCGATCAGCAGGAACGCTACCGGTTCGACGGGCAGGGCTACTACGTGAAGAGCGAGGAAGAGATGGCGGCGCTCTTCCCGGAGAACCCGGAGTTTCTTTCGAACACGCAACTCGTGGCGGACGAGTGCGACCTCGACCTGACCTTCGACCGGCAGCTTTTGCCGGAACCGCCGGTACCCGAGGGGCGCAGGAGCGACGAATACCTGGTCGAACTGTGCATGCAGGGGCTGCACCGGCGATTCGCCGAGGTGACGCCCGAGCTGACCGAGCGGCTGATGTATGAACTCGACGTGCTCAAGCAGACGGGGTTCACGGACTACATCTACGTGGTGAAGGAAATCGCCGACTACGCGCGGAAGGCGGGCATCCGCATGGGCGTGCGGGGGTCGGCGGCGGCCTCGCTGGTGCTCTATTCGCTGGATGTGACGGACATCGACCCGGTGGCGAACCGGCTGGTGTTCGAGCGGTTCCTGAACATGGAGCGCCGCGAGATGCCGGACGTGGACTTCGACTTCGCGGACGACCGGCGGGACGAGATGATCCGGTTCGCCTACGAGCGCTACGGGGCGGACCGGGTTGCCCAGATCATCACCTTCGGGACGCTGGGGGCGAAGGCGGCGGTGCGGGACGTGGGACGGGCGCTGGGGATTTCGTATGCGGAGACAGACCGGGTGGCGCGGCTCATCCCGAACGCCCTGCACATCACGCTCGAGGACGCTATCGGCCAGTCGCACGAACTGAAGGACGCGGTCGAATCGGACGCGAAGGTTCGGCGGCTGGTGGAGACTGCGCGGCAACTCGAAGGGGTGGCGCGGCACGCGAGCACGCACGCGGCGGGAGTGGTGATCTCCCGGGACCCGCTCATCGAGCACGTGCCCTTGCAGCGACCGAGCCGGGGCGACGAATCGAGCATCCCGACGACCCAGTTCGCGATGGACCAGGTGGCGAAGATCGGGCTCCTGAAGATGGACTTCCTGGGGCTTTCGAACCTGACGATCCTCGACCGGGCGGTGACGCTGATCAGGGAGACGACGGGGGAGGAGATCGACATCCTGGCGCTGCCGGACGGCGACCCCAGGACGATGGAGATGCTGGGCAAGGGCGAGACGTTCGGGGTGTTCCAGCTGGAATCGAGCGGCATGCGGCGGTATATCCAGGACCTGCAGCCGACAAACATCGCGGACCTGTGTGCGATGGTGGCGCTCTACCGGCCGGGGCCGATGCAGCACATCCCGACGTTCATCAAGGCGAAGCACGAGGAGATCGCCGTCAGCCACCCGCACCCGGACCTGGCGAATGTGCTCGACGAGACGTATGGCGTGATCGTCTACCAGGACCAGGTAATGCTGATTGCGCGGCAGTTCGCGGGCTACACGCTCGGCCAGGCGGACGTGATGCGCAAGGCGATGGGCAAGAAGAAGGCCGAGATCATGGTCGCCGAGCGC
>DATBWD010000144.1:0-4173 GCA_036515015.1 Tepidiformaceae bacterium | reverse complement strand
GGCGAGATGAAGCACGGTCCCATTGCCCTTATCGACGCATCGTTCCCGACCATCGCCGTGGCGACGAAGCACGCCCTTCGCTCGAAGATGATCTCCAACATCGAGCAAATCCAGGCGCGTGGCGGAGAAGTCCTGGTCATCGCGACCGAGGGCGACTCCGAACTCGAGAGTCTCGGGGACCACTGCATCTTCATCCCGAAGGTGCCGCCGCTGGTGGAGGCGATCGTCGCCTCCGTCCCGTTGCAGTACCTCTCATATTTCATCGCCGTACGGCGAGGTTGCGACGTCGATCAGCCGCGAAATCTGGCGAAGACGGTGACGGTTGAATAGCAGCCCGCGCGGGGTAGGTATTGGAACCTTCGATGCGTCGCCGGGGCGCGACGCGCGTATAATGGCGGTTGGCGAAAATATCGAGAAGCGCTATGAATGGTCGCGGAGGTATAGATGGTCAGCATGACCCGTTCGGTCGTCTGGTTCTCCGAGGTAGGGCGCGAAGACATTGGAATTGTGGGTGGCAAGGGCGCCAATCTCGGTGAACTCACCCGGGCTTCCATCCCCGTCCCACCGGGATTCGTGGTTACAGCAGACAGCTACTTCCGCTTTCTTCAGCACAACAGCCTCGAACCCCTCCTCAAAAAGGATCTCTTCAACCTCGACGTTCACGACTCCAGGGGCCTGAACGAACGCGCGTCGCGGATCCGTCAGCGCATCCTTGACGCGCCGATGCCGGCTCACATCGCGGCGGAAATCCGCGAAGCCTATCACCAGCTCGGCGAGGGCGCCGTCGCCGTCCGCAGTTCTGCGACGGCGGAAGACCTCCCCGAGGCCAGTTTCGCCGGCCAGCAAAGCACGTTCCTCAACGTCGTTGGGGCCGACAACGTGGTGCGCGCGGTGCAGGCATGCTGGGCATCGCTGTTCGAAGCGCGGGCCATCTTCTACCGGGTGGAAGCCGGGTATGACCACCTGAAAGTCGGCCTGGCCGTGCCGGTCCAGCGCATGGTCCAGTCCCAAAAGTCCGGCGTGATGTTCACGGTCGAACCCGTGACGTCGGACCCGAAGAAGATCACGATCGAAGCGGTCTACGGGCTCGGCGAAGGAATCGTTTCGGGCGAAATCTCCCCCGACCTCTATATCGTCGACAAGGAGTCGCTGGGGATCCTGTCGAAGGCGGTCACTCCGCAGACACGGATGATCACGCAGGCCGAAGGCTCCGACGGCGCTCATGAGGGTGCGAACGCCTGGGTCGAAGTGCAGGAACCACTGGCCAGCACCTCGAAACTCACCGACAGCGAAATCCGCGAACTCGCCCGAATCGGGCGCGATGTCGAGGAGCACTACGGCTCGCACCAGGACATCGAGTGGGCGTACGAAAACGGCAAGTTCTATCTGACCCAGTCCCGGCCCGTCACCACCATGCGGGATCATGGAGACGACGAGGGTGAAGAAGAGTCGGCGCCCATCATCCTTACCGGCCAGCCGGCCAGCCCCGGTGTTGGCGTGGGCAAGGTTCGAGTCGTCCTCGACCCGAACGACATCGACATCGTCAGGCCCGGTGACGTCCTCGTCGCTGAGATGACAACGCCGGACTTCGTGCCCGCGATGAAGCGTGCCACTGCCATTGTCACCGAACGCGGCGGGCGCACCTGCCACGCTGCCATCGTGAGCCGGGAACTTGGCATTCCCTGCGTGGTTGGCGCCCATGGTGCGACGCAACTTGAAATCGACCGCGAAGTGACCGTCGACGGGGCAAGGGGCAACATCCACGAAGGGCGTGCCGAAGCACGCCTTGCCTGGGCCGAGCGCCAGAAGGAACGATACGCACGCGCCGCGACACTCAAGACGACCACTCGCCTCTACGTGAACCTGGCCGAGCCCGAACTCGCGGACCGGGTGGCAGCGCGGCATGTCGATGGCGTCGGGCTGCTCCGCGCGGAGTTCATCGTCGCCCAGATCGGTACGCACCCCCGGATGTTCATCGACGAGGGCCGCCCCGAGGAGTACACGCGCCAACTTGCGGAAGGCATCTCCGAGTTCTGCAAGGCGTTCAACCCGCGACCGGTCGTCTACCGGCTGACCGATTTCAAGACCAACGAATACGCCAATCTCCGCGGCGGTGCGCAGTACGAGGCCAGCGAAGAGAACCCGATGATCGGCTACCGGGGAGCAAGCCGGTACATCAAAGAGCCGGACCTCTTCCGGCTCGAAGTCGACGCGCTCAAGCAAGTCCGCAAGGACTACAGGAACCTCTACGTCATGATCCCCTTCGTGCGGACTCCCGCCGAACTGAAGGGCGTGAAGCAACTGCTGGCCGAGCACGGGTTAATCCGCGGCGATGACTTCAAGCTGTGGATGATGGTCGAGGTGCCCTCCAACGTGATCATCCTCGACAAGTTCATCGATGTCGGCATCGACGGCATCAGCATCGGCTCGAACGACCTGACCCAGCTCGTCCTCGGGATCGATCGTGACAGCGAAATGCTGGCCGATTCCTTCGACGAACGGAACGAGGCCGTCATGGCCGCGATCCAGACGGCCGTCGCAGTTGCTCGCCGCAGGGGAATTACCGTCTCGATCTGCGGGCAGGCGCCCAGCGTCTATCCCGAGGTCACCGAGAAACTGGTTGAGTGGGGCATGACGAGCGTCAGCGTGAGCCCCGACATGATTGACCAGACACGCGAGATCATCGCGAACGCAGAGGCGAAGCTGGGCCGGGCCCCGAAGTAACTCGGGCCGGTCGCACTCTTCCGCGCCTGCTCCTGTCGCCGCGCTCTCGTAGAATTCGCGGGTATGGATCTACATGTCGTGCGAAGGCGCCTGGAAGCGGCCGAGGATCACCTCAGCCCGTTTGCCGCGCGCACGGCCACGAGCCGTGGCCGGAGGCAGCCCGAAGAACCGTCGCCTGTCCGTACCGAGTACCAGCGTGACCGTGACCGGATCCTGCACACGAAGGCGTTCAGGCGCCTGAAGCACAAGACACAGGTCTTTATCGCGCCCTCACAGGATCACTTCGTCACCCGTCTCACCCACACGCTGGAAGTGGCCCAGGTCGCGAGAACCATCGCGCGGGCGCTGAACCTCAACGAGGACCTCGCCGAGGCCGCCGCCCTGGGCCACGACATCGGCCACGGCCCCTTCGGCCATGCGGGAGAAGAGGCGCTCGCCGAGTGTCTCCCCGAAGGCTTCCGCCACAACTACCAGTCCGTCCGGGTGCTCGACCGGCTCGAACGAGACGGCCAGGGCCTGAACCTGACGTTCGAAGTGCTGGATGCGGTCGAGAAGTCGAGCAAGGCGCGCGAGGACATCTTCGCGGAAGGCTGGGGAGTGCCCCTCACCCTCGAGGGACAGGTGGTGAAGACGGCCGACGCCATCGCTTATGTAAATCACGACATCCTCGATGCCATCCGGGCCGGCCTGATCCGGGAAGAGGATCTCCCGGATGTGAGCCGCGGGGAACTGGGGCGGACGCACGGTGACCGGCTCAACACGATGATCTGCGACATCGTCGCCGCCAGTTGGCCGGCCACAGGCGAAGGCGACGCAGGTGAGTCGCCCGTTATCCGCTTCAGCCCGTCCGTTCATGCCGCCGCCAACGAACTCCGCGAGTTCATGTTCCAGCGCGTCTACCTGTTCGATGTCACCCGAAAGGACGCCGAACGGGGCAAGCGGGTCGTCCACTTCCTGTTCGACTACTTCTCCGGCCACCCCGAGTCCATCGCCTCGGACTTTCGTCTGCCGGACGACCCGGTGGCGCGCCAGGCGGCGGATTTCATCAGCGGCATGACCGACCGCTATGCGCTTCGAATCGCGCGCGACCTTGGTTGCAGCGACGCGAATGACTGGTTTGTGTAAAAGACACGACCCGGATCATTTCCGTCATTCCTTGCTGGTACCCGGGCCCGCACAGATAATCGACCCCGGTCCGACGGCTGATCATGAGCGACAGAAACGACCACTTTCCGCCGGATGAGCCGGTCATCGGGGACCCCTATGCCGGGGGTATTGGCTTTGCCTCGACCGCTGCGACCCCGGTCATCGGCGCCGCAGGCGCTGAAGAGTTCGACGAGATCGGCGGCGACGCCGAGTACGGGTTCGACCTCGACGATGAAGATCTGCCTGAGGATGAGTACGTCATCGGCGGCGATGAGGAACCCGGGGCGGCCATCATCGGCGGCG
>DATBWD010000143.1:0-2044 GCA_036515015.1 Tepidiformaceae bacterium | reverse complement strand
AGCGCTGGTACTTCGCCTGGTCGCTCCAAATGGCGACCATCTGAGGGCGTGAGTAACGCGGGATCATTGGCTGCGGTGTTGCCCGGTTGGTGAAGGTGAGTGGCTGGTATTCATTCTACGGCCCGCGGGCGTTCTCCCTTCCCAGGATCGCGATACTCCTCGCGTGGCGGGCTGAAGATGTCTACGGCGACCGCGTCTTCCAGCACGTGGACCTCATGGTCGACGCCACCGGGGACGCACCAGCTATCGCCGGGGCCAAGCTCCTCCCACCGATCGCCGAGGCGGAAGCGAAAGCGGCCGCTCGCGAGATACCCGGTCTGTTCGTGCGGGTGAGTATGGGCGGGGACGACGCTCCCTGCCTTCAAGTGCAACTCACACAGCATCGTGTGTGCGCCCTCGCTGAGAGTCCGGCGGACGATGCCCGGAAGCATCTCAACCGGCGTGGCTTCGTGGTTGCGATTCAACCCGTCGGGCATGGGGACGTGCCTCCTTGACGGCCGGGAGTGCTGAGGTGCGTGGGCCACGACATCATGGGACCGCCCTCAGCGCAATGTCCGTCCGGTACTGAGCGTCCATGAACTTGATCCGCCTGACATTGTCGTACGCCCGCTTCCGAGCTTCCTCGAACGTGCCGGCCAGCGCCACAATCGTCAGCACTCGACCGCCGTTGGTGACGAGACCGCGCTGGTCGCGCTTCGTGCCCGCATGGAACACGAGTACGTCGGGGTCGACGTCGTCCACGCCCTCGATGATGTGGCCCATCTTGTACGTCGCGGGGTATCCCCCGCTCGCGACGACGACACCCACGGCGACCTGCGGCGACCAGCGGACCTCGACTTCACGGAGCCGGCCCTGGGCCGCGGCCTCGCAAACTTCGAAGAGGTCGCTTTCAAGGCGCGGGAACAGCACCTGCGTTTCGGGATCCCCGGACCGTGCATTGAACTCGATGACGTACACACCGGCTTCCGTGACCATGAGCCCGGGGAAGAGCGTCCCGATGAAGGGGGCCCCGATCGCTGCCATCCCGGACATCACCCGGTCGACAATCTCCCGCTTGATCGTCGCCGCCATACCCGTGTCGACCTGTTCAGTGGGGCTGTAGGCGCCCATGCCGCCGGTGTTCAACCCGATGTCGCCGTCGCCGGCGCGCTTGTAGTCGCTCGCGAAGGGCATCAGTACGGCCGTCTTTCCGTCGCAGAAGGCATGGGCGCTGGTCTCCCACCCCTCCAGCCGCTCCTCCACAACCACCACGTCGCCCGCACTCCCGAAGTCTCGCCGGACCATGATGATATCGAGGGCGTCGAGCGCCTCGTGCTGGTTGTTGCAGACGATGACGCCCTTGCCGGCGGCGAGCCCGCTCGCCTTCACCACCATCGGTCCATCGGGCAGCGATTCCACGTGCTGTGCCGCGAGCCGGTAGTCGTCGAAAATCAGGCCCGTCGCATTGCGGATTCCGTTCCGGAACATGAAGTCCTTTGCCCAGGCTTTGCTCGACTCGAGGCGGGCTGCCGCTGCCGTTGGCCCATAGCAGAGGACGCCCTGCGCCGTCAGCCTGTCGACAAGGCCGAGCGGCTGGGGGTCGTCGCTGCTGGCGAGATAGAAGTCGATGCGGTGGTCGCTGGCTGCCCGGCAGAGGCCGTCGATATCTCGGGAGGTCACCGGGAGATTGGTCCCCAACGTGGCGGTTCCGGCGTTGCCCGGCGCGATGAAGATCTCGTCCACGCGAAGACTCTGGCGCAACTTCCAGGCCGTCGCATGTTCGCGCGCGCCATTGCCGACGAGGAGCACACGTGCACCCATCAGGACATCCCTCCAGCTCTGGTGGTTGGGGCTACTCCCATTCGATGGTTCCTGGCGGCTTGCTCGTGATGTCGTAGACAACGCGGTTGACGCCGTCGACTTCGTTGACAATCCGGTTCGACATCCGGGCGAGCAGTTCATGAGGCAGGCGAGCCCAGTCGGCCGTCATGGCGTCGTCGGCGACCACGGCCCGGATCACTGCCGCATAGCCATAGGTGCGGAAGTCACCCATCACGCCGACCGA
>DATBWD010000142.1:0-2919 GCA_036515015.1 Tepidiformaceae bacterium | reverse complement strand
TGGGGGGCGAGGAGGCGGCGCACCTGTCCCGCCTTGCTCCTGATGTCCAGGATTGCATGGTTCTGATCGCCACCCGCCCCGGCGAGCACCGCCTGCTGGATCTCATCGAGGCGATCGTTGAGCTTGTTCACCTCGGGGAGGATGGCATCGACGGTGCGGTCGACGACTTCGTAAACGATGCCGTCGGCGCCGGGGCGCAAGGTCATGCCCTGTTGCAGCGCACCGGCAACGGCGGTGGGGCCGGGAAGGTCGCGGTCACGGTAAGTGATGACGAAGTTTTGACCGAGGAAGATATCGATTTCTTCGGTTTCGGGGCCCGGCACGACGGCGTGGACGACGACGAAGAGATGGTCGCTGAACTCGTCGATCTTGGGGGCGTGCACCATCGTGGACTTGCAGTCTTCGATCGCGAGGGGGTGGAGATGGAACCGCTCGCCGAGGGCGTCGAGGTCGCCGTTTTCGAAGCCGCAGACATCGAACCAGAGGACGCTCGCGCCGGCGATCTCGCCCGGCTGCCAGCGGCCATCGACGAGCGACCACGTTTCCATGGCGTGAGCGTACAGGTGCATTGGCCGGGGCGCGAGCAGGCAGGGGTATGGAGGCCGGTGCGTAATGGACCGGGCGGGGGCATCATTGCTGTGTGCACCCGGCCCGGAGGTAGGAGACATGCCGCCCATCAGCCGCTATTACGACGTCAAGCGCGACACTGACGGGAACCGGTACCTCGAGGTGTATGTGACGGGCCTGCTGCTGCACCAGATCCCGCTGCTGAACAAGGGCACGGCGTTCACGAAGGATGAGCGGCGCCTGCTCGGGCTCGAGGGGCTTCTTCCGCCCCACATCGCGGAGATGTCGTCGCAGTTGGACCGGGTGTACCGGCGATTCAGGCTCCAGACTTCTCCGCTAGAGCAGCACATCTACCTTCGCAACCTGCAGGACCGGAACGAGGCGCTGTTCTATGCGCTGGTTGCCGAACACCTCGAAGAGATGCTGCCGATCATCTATACGCCGACGGTAGGCGAGGCGGTGCAACTGTTCAGCGAGGTGTACCGGCATCCGCGGGGCCTGGCAGTAAGCACCGACAACATCGACACGGTGCGGGAGGCGTTCGAGAATGTCCCGCTGAACGACATCCGGCTGGCGGTGGCAACAGACTCGTCCGCCATCCTGGGCATCGGCGACCAGGGCTTCGGGGGGATGGCGATCTCGATCGGGAAGCTGGCCATTTATGTGGTGGCCGGGGGCGTGGGCCCGGACAAGTGCCTGCCGATCGAACTGGACGTGGGGACGGAGCGGGAAGACCTGCTGACGAACCCGCTCTACCTGGGGGTGCGACACCACCGGCTGCGGGGCGAGGCGTATCTCGACTTCATGGACCGCTTCGTGGAGGCGGTCATCGAGCGCTACCCGGGAATGATCCTGCAGTGGGAGGACTTCAGCAAAGACACGGCCTTCACAGTGTTGGACCGCTACCGGAAGCGGCTGGCCTCGTTCAACGACGACATCCAGGGCACGGGGGCGACTGCACTCGCGGGGGTGCTGAGCGCCTGCCGTATGACGGGCCAGTCGCTGGCCGACCAGCGCTTTGTCATCTCCGGGGCGGGCGCCGGGGGAGCGGGAGTGGCGTGGGCGATGGTCGAGGGACTGATGGGGGAGGGGCTGAGCCGGGAGGAGGCCCGCGAGCGCGTGTTCGTGCTCGATTCGAAGGGGCTCCTCATCGACGACCGGGAGATGGACTGGTACAAGCGGCCCTATGCGCAGCCGGCCGGGGAGGTTGCCGGCTGGAAGGCAAAAGCGAGCCCACCCAACCTGCTGGACACGATCAGGAACAGCGGCGCAACCGTGCTGCTGGGGCTTTCCGGCCAGGCCGGCATATTCGACATGGCGGTGGTTGAAGCGATGTGCCGGAACAGCGAACGGCCGCTCATCTTCCCGCTTTCGAACCCGACGAGCGCTTCGGAAGCGGTGCCCTCGGACCTGCTGCGGTGGAGCAAGGGGCGGGCGATTATCGCGACGGGAAGCCCGTTCCCGGACGTGCCCTATGAGGGCAAGGTGTTCCGCGTCGCCCAGGGGAACAACGCCTTCGTGTTCCCGGGGCTTGGCTTCGGCAGCTTGCTGGCCAAAGTGAGTGAGGTGACCGACACGATGGTTATCGCGGCCGCGCATGCGCTCGCCGACTACACGCAACGCGAGGACGGGCGGGTATATCCGAGCGTCGGCGAGATGCGCGATACGAGCGTCCACGTGGCGGCGGCGGTCATGGAACGGGCGATGGCGGACGGCGTTGCGCGCGAACCCGACATCACGGGGCTGGACCGGGAGGCACTGGTTGCATACGTGAGGCAGCGATGCTGGATTCCACACTACTTGCCGTATGTGCGCGGTGAGCAGGGGGCACAGTAGCCGGGCGCGGAGCGAACTCGAACTCCACTCGGATCGCGCCTACGATAGGGTCACTCAGGAGACCAGGAGCACATCATGCCTATCGATCCAGGGAAGGCCCTCGGCGCGCCCATCCAGGGCGGCAACTTTAGCTGGGACCGTGACCGCATCATCCTCTACCACCTTGGTGTCGGCGCGGGTGTGCCGCAGACCGACCCGAACGAACTGACGTACACGTACGAGAAGAACCTGAAGGTGCTCCCGAGTTGGGGCGTCGTGCCGGCGTTCGGGGCGATGGGCGGGTTGGGGCGCGTCGAAGGGATGCAGTTCAACCCGGCGTTGCTGCTCCACGGGGAACAGGACCTGGAGATCCACCAGCCAATCCCGACCGAGGCCGCGGTGAGCACCGCGGGCAAGGTGGCCGGGATCTATGACAAGGGCAAGGCAGCGCTTGTCGTGCTCGAAATGGAGACGAAGGATCCGGCCGGGCAGCCGCTGTTCACGAACCGATTCTCGCTGTTCCTTCGGGGCGAGGGC
>DATBWD010000141.1:0-4968 GCA_036515015.1 Tepidiformaceae bacterium | reverse complement strand
GTCGCCGTAGTTCAGCCCGCGTACCTCACGGAGTTGCTGGAAGAGCCTCCCCTGCGAGGCACGGTGCTCGCCGAGCCACGACCGTGCCAGCCAGAGCGCCGCGAAGTCCGGGTGCGACCGTGTGACTTCGATCGGGTGGCCAAGCGAGATTGCCGTTGCGCGGGTGTCCTTTTCGATGATCTCGATCTGGAGCCCGCTCGGCCTGACGCCCCGTACGTCCGGCCCGTGGCGCTCCCCGCCCGGCGGTAGAACCGTTAGGTCGTCGTGCAGCCGCTCGAGGAACCCCTCAGGGAAGTCGCCCGCCAGCCCAATCGTGAGCCCGGAGGCGGTGAAGTACGTCTCGTGGAAACCCCTCACATCGTCTACCGCCTGCGACTCAATACCGGCCACGGTGCCCAGTGTGGGATGGCCATACCCGGTACCCGCGAAGATGTTCGCCTGGAGCCGCTCTCGGCCCAGTTCCTCCTCGTTGTTGGCTCGCAGGTCCTGGACGAGGGCGTTCGTTTGCCGTTCTTTCAGCCGGGAGAAGTCTTCCTCACGAAGCCCCGGCTCGGTCAGCTGCTTCAGGACGAGGTCAGCGAAGCGGTCGAGGTTGTCGCGGTGGATCACCGCCGTGAACGTGGTCATCTCCCGGTCGACACGCGCCGAGAAGCTCCCCGCAATTGGGAACAGTGCCTTGTTAATCTCGTCGATCCTGCGAAGCTTGCTGCCGGCCTCGGTTACCATGCTGGCCGCCAGTGCCGCGAGCCCTTCCTTCCCGGCCGGGTCCTGAGCCGAGCCCGCCGCGAACAACAGCTTGAAGGTGAGCAACGGAGACCGCGAAGGCCGGACGATTTCCGGGATGCCCGGTCGTTCGCGGCCCGTCGACTTCAACAGCGACTCCAGCGATGGCGCGCCCTCGAATTCCGCCGGCAGCGGCTCGTGCGACAGGGTTGTTTGGACAAGGCGGTTGTCGGTCAGAAACTTCTCGGCTGCGGCCTGCAAGTCTTCGGGCGTTAGCGAGTCGTAGACCCGAAAGAGGTTGTTGAGCGTCTGGTAGGAACGCTGGAATCGCACGAACCGGGCGAGCGCCGACGCGATCGATTCTGAGTTGTCGAGCGTCCGGGCGAAGCCGTAGCGATTGTGCGATTTCGCTTCCTCCAGCCGGTCGCTGCCGACCCGCTTCGCCTTCGCCTCCGCGAACGCCTGGAGGATAGCGTCGCGGACGTATCCCGTGTCGTCCAAACTCTTCACCCGGGCGAGCACGGTCGCGAGGGACGGGTCCTGGCTCGAAGGCAGGTAGGGGAGGAGCTGGTCGACCTTCTGTTCCCGTTCGACCAGGCGCTGATAGAGGTCCGAGGTTTCGCCGAAGTGGAGGTCCAGCAACACGTCGAGCGCCGCGGACTCTTTCTCCGTTTCGGAGAACGCGGGCCCGTGGAACGCGACCGTCACCCAGGGCAACGTCGGCGTCTCCCACGGGACGTGGGCGACGAACGGGCCGTTCGGCTCCGGTTCCTGCGGGATCTCGACCGCGTGGTCCCCCGGCTGCCATGCGGCCCAGTACTTTTCGACGAGTGCCATGGCTGCTTCGGGCTCGACGTCGCCGGCGATCAGGATCGTGGTGTACTCGGGCCGGTACCAACGGCGAAAGAACTCCTGGGAGTAGTGGAACTGGTTCGGCATGTCCTCGATGTCGCGGAGGAAGCCCATCGTCGTGTGCTGGTACGGGTGGACCGAGTATGCGTGTTCGCGCTGCACCTCGAAGAGTTTCTGGAGCGGGTCGGCGCTGTTCTTGTTGTATTCGCCGAGCACGGCCCGCGCCTCGGTTCTGAAGTCCTCTTCGGAGTAGGCCAGGTTCATGAACCGGTCCGCTTCGAGTTCGAGGATGGCCTCGAGGTCTTCCTTCGCGAAGGTGATGTGGTAGTTGGTGTAGTCGTCAGTCGTGTAGGCGTTCTGGCGTGCGCCGGCCCGGGTGATCACTTCCTGGTAGGCGTGGGCCGGATATCGCTCCGTCCCCCGGAACATCATGTGCTCGAAGAAGTGGGCGAACCCGCTCTTGCCGGGCTCCACCTCGTTCCGCGACCCGGTTTGCACCGGTATCTGCAGCGAGACCAGGTTCGGGAACCCGGTGGGCACGATGATGACCTTGAGCCCGTTGGCCAGGGTCCGTTCCGTTGCGTCAAACGGCAGGATGTCGCCGGGTGCGCCCGCAGTGTTCTCGCTCATGCTCACCTCGAACCAGGGTTTCGTATACAGAAAGTCTAGGTGTTCGCCGTGTTCATCGCTCTCTAAAGGCGATAACGGGCAGCGTGCGCACGGCTCCGCTGCTGTCGAGCGTCACAGGTGGCGCAGGTTAGCCCGAGCAACCATGTTTCCGCCCTCCGACGCGTTCCACCGCTGCCCTGTCCCCATCGCCTGCGATCATGTCCACCGGACTGTCACTCGCTGTCACCCGTTTGCACTCCTTTGTTCACCACCGGCCGCCGCAATATCTACGGAAGAGACACCGGATTGTTAGGAGCAGAGCATGAGGCGATTATTGGGCACATTCAGGCGCCCCGAGGGTGAGCGGGGGCAGGTGCTCGTCCTGTTCGCCGTCGGCTTCGTCGCGTTCTGCGGCCTTGTCGCCATGGCCGTCGATGCAGGCCTGTTGCTCTACACGAAGACTGACTTGCAGAAGGTTGCCGACTCGGCCGTCTTCGCGGGCGTCCAGGATCTTCCGAACGCGTCGTCGGCGTCCGGCGTGGCGAATGAGTATGTCGGCAGGAACGCTGATTCATCCACAAGCGCCGTCATCGAGGTCAGCCAGCACTATTCGCCCAACGACACGATCACGGTGACCGCCACCCGGCACGTGAACTACACGTTCCTCCGGTTGTTGGGTGTCGATGGCGCCGACGTTTCGGCGAGGGCATCCGCGAGGATCGCACGCTACCGCGGTGGCTCGAACATCGTCCCCTTCGCGCTCGTCGCCAGTAACGATCCGAACAGCACGCTTTTCCAGAACGATTGCTATCTTGGCAACGATGCATGGGGCCTGCCGATCTTCAAGCAGAACACCCTCTGCCAGCTCAAGGGCGGCGCCAACTCGACCTCCGGTGGAGGCGACTTCGGCGCCCTCGCCATCGAGGCGACTGGTGCTGACACCTTCCGTGAAAGCGTGGCCGACGGCACCGACGGGAGCTACGTCATTGGCGACCAGGTCATCCCCCAGACCGGTAACATGACCGGGCCCACCACCCAGGGCCTCGGCGACCGCCTGCTGGATCCGCCGCCTCCGGGCTGCCCCAGCAACGACCGATCCGATGTCCTGCGGACGCTCTCCGATGGCACGGTTGTTGTAAACGAGGCCTGCGCGGAAAGCTCCCGGATCATCATCATCCCGGTGGTGAACCAGATTAATAACCCGGAACCATCCACGATCCTTGGCTTCGCATTCATGTTTATCACCAGCGTCACGGGCTCCGGCGGCAACACGCAGGTGTGGGGCGAATACGTGACCTTCACCAGCATGGTCCCCGGCGGCGCCTACCAGGGGCTCGATGGGAGCGGTCCCATCGTCGCCCGGATGGTGGAGTAGTCGTCCCGGCACGCATCCCGAGGCGTGACACATCGCCGCCCTGCCGGCGGGGCCTGCCCTCTGCGTAGAATGAGGGCGCCCCACCGGGCAGGAGCAGGCGAATGAAAGTTGGAATCTCCCTTACCAGCGCCCACCAGGTTTCCGATGTCCGCGAGGGCGCCCGCTGGATGATAGAACGCGCCGCCGCGGCTCGCGACGCTGGCCTGGACTCGCTGTTCATTGGCGATCACCACGTGATGCCGCTGCCCTACTACCAGAATGTCCCGATGCTCGGCCGTCTTCTCGCCGAATGGGATGACCGGCCTGCCGGGTGCCTGTTTCTCTTTCCCCTCTGGAATCCGGTGCTTCTGGCCGAGCAGGTGGGCACGCTCGCCTCGATCCACCCGGGCCGCTTCATCGTCCAGTGCGCCCTCGGCGACGGCGCCGGCCAGTTCCGGGGACTGGGCGTCAACATCAAACACCGCCCGTCCCTCTTCGAAGAGTCAATCGACATCATTCGCCGCCTGCTGGCCGGTGAAACGGTGTCGTCTGATGGCCGCTACCGGGTGGATCGCGCTCGGATCGCTCCCACACCGCCCGAGCCGGTGGAGTTCTGGATCGGTGGCAGCGCCGAACCGTCCATCGATCGCGCCGCCCGGCTGGGAGAGGCCTGGCTGGCCGGCCCCGAACTGACGCCGGAACTCGCCCGGCGCTGGAGCACCTACTACCGCGCCCGCTGCGAGGCCCACGGCCGAACCCCGACATCCGTTGCCATCCGGCGGGATGTCTATGTCGGCGAAAGCAGCGAGGAAGCCCGGTCCGTCGCCGAGCCGATCATCGCCGCCGGCTATCGCGGATTCGATCCCTCTGCCTGCACCTACGGCTCCATCGACGAAGTTGCCGCCAGGTTCCGCGAGTACGCCGCCATGGGCTACAGCGACATCATCGTGCGGCACCTCACCGACGACCAGGAGAAGGTCCTAGCATCCATGCGGCGGCTCAAGGAAGTGCGGTTGGCTGTGGCCGATGCTTGAGGCGCCGGGCTAGAACGAGTTCGGGCAGAGCGGCGGGTACGCCGTCCGGAACAACAGGTCAGCGGCGGCTACCGCCTCCGCGTCCCCGGAGAGCCGCCCGATGCGCTGATAGTGCGTGGCCGGCCGGTGCCCGGAGACGAGCGGCGCCAGCGTGGCGATCGGGATGCTGAGTTGCGCCTCGCGGTCGGTCCGCCGGACCTTCGTGTTCTCGCCGTCGGTCTCCAGCAGCCACGTCCCCGCGTTCCAGGGGCACATGTCGTCCGCGGGAATTTCGAACGTCAGCTCGCCGCTGGCTCCGTAGGGGCGCCGGGCCAGGCCGCGTTCGACGTCGACGACCCGCATCCAGATGGCGTCCCAGCTCGTCTTGTTGAGCATGCGCGGCTCGAGCAACAGGTC
>DATBWD010000140.1:0-2151 GCA_036515015.1 Tepidiformaceae bacterium | reverse complement strand
GGTGACCGTCGTGTTCAAGGTGGAGGTGTAGGAGCCGGCACACGCGGAGGTCGGGTCGTTCAAGGCGTTGATGGTAACGTCGGCCAGGCTGCCGTCGGCGACGATGACGCTGAACCAGCTGTTGTAGCCGTACTTGCTGCTAACGGGCGAGGGCCGCAAGGCGTGGCGGAAGATGAGGGGGAGGCGGACGGTGGTCGTCGCCCGATCGAGGGGGAGGCCGCTGGCGGCGGCGTAGGGGTGCTGATAGTCACCACTGCCGGCCGTGGTCTGCTTAACCCGGAAGAGGACGGCCGCCAGGGGCTGGGTCGAGGTGACGGTGGCGGAGCCGACGAACCCGACAGGGATCTCCGACAGAGCGTAGACGCTGGCGCTCTGCATGCCTCCGGCCGGGATGATGAACTGGTCAACGATGGGATCGAGCGGTGTTCCGCTCACATTGCCGGTGTAGGTGATGGTCACGTCGGCGTCGGCCGCGCCGGGGTTGGAGAGGAGGGCCTGGCTGAACCAGCCCGAGGAGGACTTGAGAACGATTGGAAGCGCGATTTCGAGGCCCACGTCGTCGGTGGCCGACTCAGGAACTGCGACCCTGAACCCGTCGTACGACCCGAGGTTGCGCCCGTTGTCGCCGCCGGAGTTGTAGGCGTCCACGGAGGCCGTGATCGGGACATCATTCACGGAGGTAATCGTGGCGGCCATCAGTTCGGTGGCTGTCTCGAGCGGCATGGCAATGGCGCCATCGATGGTGTTCGGGGCGAAACTGACCTGGCCTTGAACGGGGACCGGGTAGAGGCCCGCGGCGCACCCATCGCCTCCAGGCCCGACGGCCACGACAGGTTCCTTCGCGGCTGCCGGCGGGAATGAGTACTCGATGCTCACGCAGGCGACGCTACTGCCCGCGTTCGCGAGCGTAAAGCGGGTGTGCCTCCCGTAGCGGTTGTTCATCAGGAAGGGCAGGGCGACTTTCGTCGACCCGGCCGAATTGGGACTCACGATGGAATAGGACTTCTGGCCGTTCGAATCCTTGATGTCGCGGACGAGGAGGGCATTGAAGGGTTGGTCGCTGGAGATGACGCCGACCCCGCGGAAGTTCGTGCTGAGGCCGGCATTGGACCCTTGCGCGAAGTTGCGGCTACCGCCGACGGGGACGCCTGTCTTCACCTGGCCGGCGGCGGGGACGAGGAGGCCGCCCTCGGTGTAAACATCCATGGCAATCGCGGCGTTGGAGGCACCGCGATTCTGGACGATGGCACTCGTGTTTTCCTTCCCGGAGATGATGGCCGGCTGGATCGAGAACTGCGATGCAAAGGGTGCCGGCCCTGCGAACGGCGTGTCGGGCCGGGCCTGTACGTTCAGGACAGAGGCCGAGAGAAAAAGCGAGCCGGCGAGTGCCGCGACGAGCACGCGCGGGCGGAAGCGAGTTTCCGCCATGAGTCTCCTCCACCCCCCTACGGCATTATCGACACGGCGGAAGCGACGTCAATGCCACGGGCCGTGAACAAACCGGATCTGATCGATTCGCTAGCCGAGTTCGTTGAGGAGTTGGAAGACCACGACGAGGAGGAGGGCGGTAGCGACCATCGCGATTACGAGTATGCGGCCATCCACCCGGGCATTGTCGCATCGGGCGTACGTTGGCGCTCGTGGCGACGGGCGGGCGGTCAATCGCCCCCGGCTGCGGGTGACATGTCGCGGACACCCTGAAGGATGATCTCGCGGCGGCGGGCGGGGTCAGGGTCGAAGGTGTAGAGCGAAAAGAAGGCGGTATCGATCCCGGCCTCCATGTAGCGGCGGACGTGTTCGCGGCGCTCTTCCGGGGCGCCGCGGATGATGAGATCGTCGATCACATTTTCGGGCACGGCGGCGACGGCACCTTTGCGGTCGCCTGCCTCCCAGGCATCCCACATCGGCGTGAGCGCCTCGGTCCGGCCGAGCCATTCGTGGAAGGCGCGGTAGACCGGCACATTGAGGTAGGCATTGATGTGGCGCCGGTTAAAGGTGTCGGACTCGGGCGTGACGGGATCGAGCGAAACCATGAGGCGCGCGGTGATCTCGATGCTTTCGGGATCGCGGCCGGCGGCCTTCGCAGCATCGCGCACGATGGCGACGGACTTGCGGACATCTTCGACGGAGAGCCAGTTGATGATGGCGCCA
>DATBWD010000139.1:0-6094 GCA_036515015.1 Tepidiformaceae bacterium | reverse complement strand
GAGGCTCTCAGCCACCGAACCGTCCGCGGAGCGCGCGCACGGGCGTGGCCAACCGGTGCAGGGTGGTGAGGATGAAGGCGTTGTAGCGGATGTTCGTCGTCCGGCGCCACTGACGGTGCGGGTCGAGCAGGGTAGCCTCGCTCGTCACGGCCAGTTCCTCGCCGAAGTGGCGGCCGAGCGCGCGCAAGGTGGAGACCCAGAAGCGTTCCTCGGTCTTGTGGCCGCCGAGGAGGAGGCCAAGTTCGTAGATGGGGTCGTTCGCGCGCATCTGGATGCGGATGTGCACGGCGGTGCGGCCGTCTTCGTCCATGGCACTGAAGGTAACCCACCCGGCGAACATGTGGCCCTGGGCGGTGAGAAAGGTGAAGGACTCTTCGTCGGCATAGTGGACGAGGAGGCCGACGGTGAGTTTCGCGCCGGAGACGGGGGCCAGTTCGGCAATCCCGACGGCGCCCGGCGCGATCCCGAACACGGGAGGATAGAACCGGCTTCCCTTCGGCCAGAAGAGGTGGAGGTTCTCCTTGAGCGCGGCGATGACTTCTTCGGGTCGCAGGGCGGAGTTGTCGAAGCGGGCGTGGAAGTGCTTCTCCCAGAGCTGGCCGAAGCCGAGCGCTGGTCCCTGGGCACGGCGGCCCTCGACCGTCGCCCTGGCTGGCCCCTGGCGGACGGTTTCGCCGGCGATGGACTCGACGGGCGATGCGAACGAAGCCGGGTCGACCTGGCGGCCTTCCTGGGCACCGGTGGAGGGGGCGGCGCGGGGATCGTCGCCGGACGAGCGTGATTCCATAGCCGCAGGAGTCTAGAGGGGCCTGAGTTGCACGAACATCACGAGGGGCAGCCGGGCGTTGCAGAACAATAGGACGCCCGGGAGGGCAATCATCTATGGAACACAAATGTTACCGCGGCAGGCGGGAAGCGTGACCCGATACGCAAACGGGGCACCCTACACTCAAAGGATGAAAAGGCAACGAGGAGCGGTCGGGCGGCGGCGCCCCGGTAAACGGCTGGGCGACACCAACGGCAATGCGACGTCCGAGGAGCCACCGACGGTAGTTTGTGCGTGGTGTCAGCGGGTGCTCGTGGTGGCAGGCCCAAGCCTTTCGCATGGCATCTGTGACGCGTGTATTGAGACAGTCCGGGCGAAGGAGCCTCCGGAGCCGCCCCCACAGTTCTAGGGTCTAATTTCCCGGGCGTAGTCGCGGCCCCCGCGAACGGTTACGCGCATGATGGCGCCTGCGCGCGAGTCGTCTTCGACCAGTTCGATGACGCCGGCCGCAATGTCTTCGGGCTGGAGGATGCCGCCAACCAACTGCTTCATCTCTTCCATGCGCTCGACCCCGGACTGGCGAACCAGCGGTGTGTCGGTGAAGGTCGGGCAGATGGCATTAACCCGGATGTTGGATTCGAGCGCGAGGTACTGGAGGGAGCGGGTGAAGTTGATGACGCCCGCCTTCGCGGCGGCGTAGACGGGGCTGCCCGGCATCGGCAGGAGGCCACCCATGGAGGCGGTGTTGATGATGACGCCTCCGTCCAGGCGCTTCATTTCGCGGACGGCGATGCGGGTGGCGTTGATGACCGCCGTGAGGTCGATATCGATGACGCGTTCGAAGTCCGCCGTTTCATCTTCGAAGAGTGGCTGGCGTTCCCCGATGCCGGCGTTATTACAGACGATATCGAGGCGGTTCCAGTGTTCGACCGCGCTGGCGAAGGCGCCTGCAAGGTCTTCGGTGTGGGTGACGTCGCAGCGGCGGAAGACGGAGACGCCGCCGTTGGCGCCGATGAGGTCGACGGTTTCGGCGCCGCCTTCCTCGTTCATGTCGGCGACGACGACTCGCGCCCCCGCGCCGGCAAGCGCGATAGCCATGGCGCGACCGATGCCGGAGGCTGCCCCGCTGACGACTGCTGCCTTACCACTGATTTCCATGTACGACCTCGAAGCTGTTGTGTGGCGAATGTACCAGCATGGGGCGATTCTGGCTCGCATGAGGGCGGTGGGCCTACGATTGGGCGGCGTCCGTCGGCGTTCAGACAGGAAACAGGAGCGAGCCATGCCCATCTTCGCGGTCGGCGACAAGGTGCCGTCCATCCACCCGGAGGCGTTCATCGCGCCGACGGCGACCATCGTCGGTGACGTGCGAATCGGGGCCGGCGCTTCGGTGTGGTATGGGGCGGTGGTGCGTGGCGACACGTCGTACGCGGTGATCGAAGAGGGGGCGAACGTGCAGGACGGGGCAATCGTGCACGGGCGGGCGGGCCAGCCGGCGATCATCCGGAAGGAGGCCTCGATCGCGCACAACTGCGTCATCCATGGGGCGACGATCGGGGAGCGGGCGCTGGTGGCGAACGGGGCGATTGTGCTTGACGGGGCGGAGGTGGGCGAAGGTGCGCTGGTGGCGGCAGGTTCGGTGGTGCTGCCGGAGACGGTCATCCCGGCGGGGATGCTGGCAGCGGGGACGCCCGCTGAGGTGAAGCGCTCGATCGTGGGGACGGCGTCGGAGGAGTGGGTGACTGGCAACCCGGGGCGCTATGCTCGCCTGGCCCGGGAACATTCGAAAGGTTTGCGTGAGCTTACCCGCGAGGATGTCTCGATCAGCTAATCTGGCAACACCGTTCCCCGGGTGGTGACATGAACCCTCGCATTCTCCTGAGCCTGACGCCGGTGGTGGTGTTCTTCCTGTTGACGCGGGTGGCGCCGCCGCAACTGGCGATCCTCGGCGGATTCGGGGCATCGGCGTTCGTGTTCTATGTGACGCGAGGGGACCGGTTGATCGGGTTGCTGACGGCCTTCGGGTTCGTGATCGTGGCCGTGGCGGCGACAATCGGTATCATCTGGAACAGCGAGAAGGCGTACCTCGCTTCGGGGCCGGTGAGCGACTTCCTGCTGGCGCCGTTGTACGTCGGTAGCGTGCTCATCGGCAAGCCGCTGGTTGGCGGGATTTCGCGGCAATTGTTCCCGGCGATCGCGGGCCTCGTGCCGATGAACGCGCCGGTGTTCGCGTGGCTGTCGGTGGCCTGGGCGGGGTTCGACATCCTCCACGGGGTGGGGCGGACGTACTTGCTCACGGAGCTTTCGGTGGGGGAGTACATCATCTGGAGCCGGCTGCTTTCGTGGCCGCCGACGGCGCTCCTGCTGGGGATCACGACGTTCTTTATCGTGCGCGAGGCTCGGCGGCACGTTGATTTTCGGTTTTCGATTGGCGATTTTCGACCGTGGGGCGCCCGGCCGAGACGTGAAGTAGAGACAGCACCGGACGGCCCCTAGGGACGAGAGACGGCCCTGGCGGTGGGCTGCAGTGAGGGCCAAGGGGGCCCAGACCACCCGCATCCGCGCGGGCACGGTACGCCAGGAGCGGGAACCGGGGCAACGGATTCAGCGCCCGATGGGGACGACCAGGTGGATGTCGTCGGGCTCCTTGGCAAACAGGCGAGGGTGAACCGGATCGGCGAGCCGGCAGCCTTGCGCGAGATAGAACCCGACCGCGGAACCGGTCGGAGTGGCCGAGACATACATCGAACGGGCTCCGGCCTCCATCGCGATGTCGATTGCGGCGTCCCACAGGGCGGAGGCGACACCGTGCCGCCGGTGGGGCCGGCTGACATGGAGGAAGGCCAGCCAGGCCAGGCCGGGCTCGAACCGTCCATCGACGACGGCCACGCCGAGCAGTTCGGCACCTTCGAAGGCGCCCAGGAACTCGGCCCCGGCCACGAGACACTGCCGGCAGAACGCGACCTCGGCAGCGACGCTGTAGGGGCCATCGCCGACCGGGTCCCACGGCGGGATGTCGGCCATGACCACCGGGCGCTCGACCAGCCGGCCGTCCTCGACGCTGTACTGGACGTCGACGTGCTCGGAGCGGTCGATGGCGGCCAGGACGCCGAGGTCGCCGATGCCCAGCGTGCGCACTTCCACGCAGCCCAGTGTGCCGGTGGGCTACGGCCCGCTCAACCCATTTCCAAGCGTCGATTCCGCTCGAGGCGGGTCTGAGTCGGCATCGTCGCCGATTTGCCCTCGCCCGAATCTCAAGGGTTACGTTGGACCGGCACTAGATTTCGTACTGGACGGCGGCTCGGGCGGCGAGGATGGGGCGGATGCGCTCGGCGATGAGCTGCTGGTGCGCGGGGTGGACGGCGTAGTCGCGGTAGCCGGAGGCGTCGTCGAAGTCGGCGACGACGGCGATGTCGTAGTTGCCTTCGGCGATGCCGGCATCGAGCCCGAATACGTAGGAGCGGATGGCGGGGATGGCCGGGGGAAGGGTGGCCAGGCCGTCGAGGACGGCCTGGCGCTGTTCCTGTGTCGCCTCATCGACAAACTTGAGGAGGACGACGTGGCGGAGCACTCCTAGACGCCGAAGTCCCAGGACATGCCGTCGTGGTAGCGCTTGAGGACGTTCTTGGCGATGAGGATGCGGTGCACCTCATCCGGGCCATCGGCGATGCGGAGGGTGCGGGCGCCGGTGTACATGCCGGAGAGCGGGGTATCGCCGGAGACGCCCATCGCGCCGTGGACCTGGATGGCGCGGTCGACCACGCGCTCCATCGCGGCGGGCACGAAGATCTTGATGGCCGAGATGTCGGTGCGGGAGTCGCCACCGCGGTCGATGACGTTGGCGGTGTGGATGGTCATCAGGCGGGCGGCCTGGATATCGATGTAGGAATCGGCGATGAAGCCCTGGATGAACTGCTTGGTCTCGAGGCGGCCGCCGTGGACTTCGCGGTCCATGGCGCGGCGGACCATGAGGTCGAAGGCGCGCCACATCTGGCCGACGGAGTTCATGCAGTGGAAGACGCGGCCGGCGCCGAGGCGGTCCTGGGCGGCCTGGTGGCCGGTGCCCGTGCGGCCCAACTGGTTGGTGACGGGGACGCGGACGTTGTCGTAGACGATTTCGCAGTGGTTGTGGTCCATGCCCCAGACGGGAACGCTGCGGACGATGTTGAAGCCCGGGGTGTCGGTCGGGACGATGATCTGGGTCATCTTGTCGCGGACGCCGCCGGCGCCGTCGGCTTCTTCGGTGCGGCACATGACGATGGCGAAGGCGGAGCCCTTCGCGCCCGAGGTGAACCACTTGCGGCCGTTGATGACCCACTCATCGCCGTCGCGGATGGCGCGGGTCTGGATGGCGTAGGGGTTCGAGCCGGGGGCGTCGGGTTCAGTCATGGAGAAGCAGGAGCGGATCTCGCCGCGGATGGAGGGTTCGAGCCACTGCTTCTTCTGCTCTTCGGTGCCGTACTTGAGGAGGATGGTCTGGTTGCCCGAGTCGGGGGCGACAACGCCGAAGAGGGTGTTGGAGAACGGGCTCCAGGCGAGGATCTCGTTCATGTAGGCGTGCTTGAGGAAGCCGATGCCCATGCCGCCGTATTCCTTCGGCAGGTGGGGCGCCCAGAGGCCGGCCTTCTTGACGGCTTCGGAGATTTCGTGGGCGAGGACGGGGCGATCGGGGTGGCGGTAATCGAGCCGTTCTTCGTTGGGGATGATGTAGCGGTTGAGGATGTTGGCTGTGGCGGTACGGATGTCGTTGATTTCCGGGTCGAGGTCCGGGATGGGTGCGACCTGCATGGATACTCCCTGTGGCACGGTTTATCGGCCGAAGATATAGGCGTCCTTCAGCATAGCGGTTCTGGCGGGAGCGAAAAGCGGCCGATCGTTCGCTGATTATGGGGGCGGATGGCCGGGGATTTGGGGACTGGAAGTGGATCAGACCATTGTTATGTCGCGCTCCGGGTAGGGCCGGGGGCTCACCGAAGGATTAAGCTGGCGCCATGCAAGAACAGGCGAGCGAACGCTTCAGCGTTTCATGGACGCCTCGGCAGCGCGAGGTGCTCGAGCTCATTGCGGACGGGTACACCAACCGGGAGATCGCCGAGCGGCTGGGCATCAGCCTGGATGGAGCGAAATGGCATGTCAGCGAAATCATCTCGAAGCTGGGCGTGCAATCGCGAGAGGATGCAGCGCAGTTGTGGTTACGCGAGCGGCGACGGCACTGGCCGTCCCGAATGTTCAAAACTGTGGCAGCGCCGGTGGGTTGGGCGGCCGGCGCGGTTGCGGTAGCTGGAATCGTCGCGCTGGTGCTCGCAGATATGTTCACGTCCGAGGGGA
>DATBWD010000138.1:0-13154 GCA_036515015.1 Tepidiformaceae bacterium | reverse complement strand
AGAAGGCTGGGGGTGCATAGGTCGGGCAGGCCACCTTACTACCCGGGACGTGTGGCCCACGGGACAGGTTGAAGTGTACATCCGGCCGATCTGGGCCAGCAATTGACGTACTTACCCGCCATTTACAGCGTAAAGCGGCCGTCGTCGGCTCGAATCGCTTAGTGGATTCGCTTCGGCGCCGGGCGGAAAAAGCCCGCTTCGCCGGGGGCCACCACGCTTAACGGCTGACCCCTTTCGGGAGTCCATGTCATGACATAATCGCCAGCAGGGTCGCCAAGCGAACTGGAGACCGCGTCGTTCACCAGCCGCCCCGTCACCAGGAACTGCCGGCCGTCAGCCGACCAGAGGTGGTGCGACTGCATGTACTGGTCGAAGAAGCCAAGGATCATCCGGTAGTCCACCGATGGGACGAAGGACTCGGAGACCGCGACGGTACGCCCTCCTGGTTCGTGCATGCGGACGCCATAACGGCCGTCGCCCGTTTGCGCCGGGAAGACAACGGCGAGTTTGTCTCCGCCGGGTGACCAGAAGAAGGCGACCAGGGGCCCGCGCGTAATCGGCGAGACGACCGGCGGGTCCTCCGACAGGTCGAGCCCCCAGAGTTCGTCGAAGGTGCCAGTATCGGGGTGGCGCGTTACGGCGGCAGTCAGTTGTTGCGTACCGGGGCGAAATCCGAGAGCAACCCCGCCGTCGAAGCGGTGGATCTCGCGGCCGTTCATGCCCTGAAACAGCGCCCGCATGATCGCGACTCCGGGTTCCGCGGGGAGCGCGTAAGCCATGATGTTCGCATCGTCACTGAAGGCCGGCGTACGGAAGCCAAGCGCGCGATGAGCGACGTTCGCCGTGGTGCGGCTGCCTTCCACTTCCACAACCGCAAGTTCTTCGCCCGCGTGCACCCCGAGGAAGTTGTTATCGGTACACCACGCGAGGAACAGTGGCGCGCCGTTGATGATCGGGTCCGATGTAAAGGAGCCGTCTATCGCGCTGAGGAAGAGGGTCAGCCCATAACTGCTTTGCGCAACATAACTGAGCACGTTCCCGCCCGGCGACCAGAGGCAGTAGTGAGGCAGGCGCGGCGCAATGACGGGAGGGATACCGGTTCCGCTCTGGTGGACGGTCCTGAGGTGCTCCCCGCCTGTCGTGAACAGTTCGATACTGCTGGACGGAGCACTTGCATCGGCCTCAAGGCGTGAGACGGCAACGATGTCGTGCACCGGGTTCCACGTCGGCCACCGCCCACTCGCCGCGACCTCCGTCCGTGCCCACTCGCCCTCCGTCGCGGAATACAGCGCAATCGTCCCGCTTCGTTCGGCGATGAGGATCTGGTTGTCCATCACCGCAAGACGTTACCGCCCCCCGCTGGGAAGGGCGAATTGATACAGCGTCTGCTATCCGGCTGAACTTCGCACTATATCAGTTATGAACTGCAACCAGAAGGAAGCAGCAACGGGGCGGCAAGCGTGCCCGTCAGGGCTGCGCCAGCAGTAGTCCTTCCTTGAAGCGCGTGATGCGGCCGTACGACTCATCCAGCCGCGCCGTCGATATCCGGCCGTCCTCGACGAGTCGCACGATCGTTGCGACCGCCCGACCGGGTGCGCCCTCGTCATAGACCAGGTTGTTTCCAAATATCATTATGTCCACACCCGCCTGGACGGCGAGTTCGATGGCTTCGTCAAATCCGTAATGTTCCCGGATGGCGCCCATCTGGAGGTCGTCCGAGAAGACGACGCCTTCGAAGCCCAGGCTCTGTCGAAGAAGGTCCTGCACCGTGGCTCGCGAGAGCGTCGCCGGCAACACCGGGTCGATGGTGCCGTTGAAGATGTGCGCGGTCATGACGCTATCGGCGAAACCGCCTTCAACCAGTGCCGCGAAGGGTTGGAGGTCGGCATTGGTCCAGGTGGCGGTGACATCCACGAAGCCGAGATGCGAATCGGCTTTCGAACTTCCGTGCCCGGGGAAGTGCTTGAGCGCACACCGCACACCATGGTCGTGGTGGCCCTGGATGAACGCCCGCGCCCGCTCGATGACCACCAGCGGCTCGGCGGAGAAGCTGCGCTCGAGGGCGCCAATCACGGGGTTATCCGGGTCGTGCAGGTCCACCACGGGCGCGAGGTTCACATTGATGCCGGCTGTTGCCAGCGTTTCGGCCATCCTCCCGGCATGTGCACGCGTCTGCTCCAAATCGCCCAGGGAGGCGAGCTCTCGCGCGGAGAGGGTTGCTGGGAACCCGTAATCCTCGTTCAGGCGCGCGACCCGGCCGCCTTCCTGGTCGACTGCGACGATGAGTGGGCCGGGCGCGAAACCGTGCAATTGCTCGACGAGCGTCCGCAGCTGGGCAGGCGACTCGACGTTCCGGACGGGCGAACCCAACGGCACATCGTAAGAAAACAGTATGACCCCGCCGACATGGCTCTCTCGCAGGTCGCGGACAATGGGCGACTCGGCGTTGACGGAGAGGCCCCGAAATCCGGCAAGCACCATCTGGCCTGCCTTTTCGACGAGGCTGACAGTCGGGGATGGCGCCGGGGTTGCCGTGGATGTGGCCGTCGCTGTGGGGTCGGAGGTCCGAGACGCGGCGGGCGTGGGCGACGGTGCACGCGACTCCCCTCGCTGACCGCAAGCAGCAAGAAGCGCGGTGGCCGAAAGGGCACTCGAGAAGCGCAGGAACCGGCGCCGGCCCGCTTGGCGGGGACTCATTTGCTGGGCCATGGATCAGTGGTAGCAGTGTGACTGCTAAGGCGGAACGGGCGGTAAACCCTGGCATTTCCGATCCGGCGACGTCGGTGTCGAGCGGTCGAGAGCCGGGCAAGTTTCGAGCATGGTGAATGGCTGATATTGAGCCGATCGATGCGCTCGCAGTGCCCGTCGGATCGCGGTGTCGGGCGAGTGACAGCTGGCCGGGCGTCGTGTAGTGGCTTATGTCGCCTGCGGTCACCGAACGTGAACCGAGATGTCACCCGGCCAGCGTTGTTCTGTCACCGGGCCCACCTGAACAATCGACCTGCGCTTACGAACGGCTGCGGGCGGCGGTTGACGTAGGGGTATACAGCGGGGAGTCACTAACCATGGAATGGTCGTCCACGGAGAGAGAGCCGGTTGTTATGCCTGGTGAGGGCCAGCGCCTATCTTTAGCGGAGCAGCAGCAGCTTGTCATTCAGTATGCGCCGCTTGTGCGGAGGGTGGCCCGGTCATTGCCGCTCGAAATCCCCGGACTGCTGGAGTTCGAGGACGCGGTCGGCTACGGCACCTGCGGTCTCGTTGAGGCCGTCCGGCGCTACGATCCGGCAAAGGGCACGAACTTTCACGCCTATGCCGTCCGGCGCATCCGCGGCTCGATGATTGACGCCTTCCGGCGGATGGACCGCCTGAGCCGCACCATGCGGCAGAAAGCTCGCGACGTCCAGCGCGCCCAGGGCGAACTGGAAGTCACCCTCGGCCGCACCCCGAACGAGGCCGAGACCGCCGAACACCTCGGGATCACCATCCAGCAATACCGGGAGACATCGTCAAATGCGCGGTGGGTGACGGTCTCCCTGGACCGAATGCTTGAAAAGGACGACGACGGCGATTCTTTCCCGGCGGCCGAAATGCCTACGGCCGAAGAGGACATCGACTTCACCCGGGCATTCGAAGAAAAAGAACTGATCGAAGACCTCGCGAAGGCCGTTCAGATGCTGCCCGAGCGGGAGCGCCTCGTGGTTTCCCTCTATTACGTCGAACAACTGACGATGCGAGACATCGCGAACGTCCTCTCCGTCTCTGAAACGCGTGTAAGCCAACTTCACGCCCAGGCAGTGAAGAGGCTACGCCGTTCGCTCCTCCGAGCCGCCGCATAGCAGGCAGCCCGCTCCGTGCAGGCCCTGGCCGGGCCCCCTCGGGGACCCGGCCGGTTTGCTTTCCAGCCACGAGATCGGGAGAGCACGGCGGAGGGGAACTTCACAGCAGGAAATGCACCGCGAACCGCCTCCTACCCTATTAGGAGCGCGAATCCTGCCGAACATTCTTAAAGACACACCTCCCGAAAGCGGAGTGGTGGGGATTCATCCGGGTCGCATTCACAGTCACGACGGGGGTTCAGAGCAGATGGCAGAACGAAACGACGAGGGCTATCGAAATGCAGTGGCGTTCGTCACTCACACCAGGGAGTACCGGTCCGCCGAAGTTCTGCCTGCCCTCGCGCGAAACGGGTTTACCACGACGGAGCGCCCACATGACCGGGAAACCGAACGGCTCCTGAGCCAGTTCGACCCCGACCTCGTCGTCCTTGCGGTTGACCCCCGCCACGAGGCCGACATTGCGCTCGTCCGCTCGGTCTCTCGCTCGTGCAATGCCGCCGTGATGGTCCTCGCCCCCGGACCGCACGGGTACGGCCTGCCGGCGGCATTGGAGGCTGGAGCCGACATCTGCCTGCGGGACACTGATGGTGTGGAAATCCTGACCGCCCAGCTTGCAGCACTGGCTCGGCGCCGGATGCCAACCACGGTCGTCGAAGAGGGGCCGAGCACGGTGACCGTCCGGGACCTCGTCCTTGACTTCGACCGCTGCCAGGCGATGCGCGAGGACGAGACGATCCCGCTCACGCCAACAGAGTTCAAGATCCTTGCCTATCTCGCGCGCAACGCCGGAAAGGTAGTCAGCCCGGTCGAAATCCTCCGGGCAGTCCAGGACTACACGTATTCCGACCGCGAGGCGCAGGAGATCGTGAAGGTCTACATCCGCCGCATTCGGCGGAAGGTCGAATTCGACCCGAGCGAACCGAGCTACATCGTCAACGTCCGCGGGTTTGGCTACATGCTCGAGCGCCGTGGCACCCGCCGCGCGGACCGAGTCGTCCAGGCCGCGTAGCCCGCTCCTTCCTGTTTCTTCCAATCGCGCCTATGGGGCCGATCCCGGCTGCCCGGTGGTAAAATGCGGTCATGAACGACCAGCTAGCCGCCGCCCTTGACCTGTCCGGTAGCCGCCCTGCCCTGCGCGACCCCCGCGCCGTCCGCGAGTCTATCGACGAGATCGTCCGGCTCGCCGTCTTCGGTGACGCCGAAGAACAATCACTCGCCCGCTACGCCATCCATGCCGCCGCCCCGCAGCTGGGGGCCGTCTCGTCATCGATTGCGGGGCTCTATGCCGCCAGGGGGCGAGGCGAGGTGAGCGGATTCACGGTTCCCGCCGTCAACATCCGCGGTGTCGCTTATGACATGTCGCGAGCCCTCTTCCGCGCCATGAAGGCCACGAACGGCGCAGCGACTGTGTTCGAACTCGCACGCTCGGAGATGGGCTACACGTTCCAGGAGCCGGCTGAGATCGGCGCTGTCGTGCTGGCCGCAGCCATCGCCGAGGATTACCAGGGGCCGGTGTTCATCCAGGGCGATCACTTCCAGGCGAACGCAAAGAAGTTCCAGACCGACGCCGAAGGCGAAACGCGAGCGCTGGAGGACCTCATCCGAAAGGCGGTAGCGGCGCAGTTCTACTGCATCGACATCGACGCGTCGACGCTGGTCGACCTCAGCTACGAGCGTGTAGCCGACCAGCAGGCCCCGAACTCCCGCCTGACGGCGCACCTCGCGAGGCTGGTGCGAGAACTCGAACCGGAGGGAGTGGAGGTCTCTATCGGCGGGGAAATCGGAGAGGTCGGCAAGGAGAACAGCACCGTTGAGGAGCTGACGGCGTATGTCGACGGATTCACCGAGATAGTCGGCGGCGGCTTCAAGGGAATCTCGAAAGTCAGCGTCCAGACCGGGACGAGCCACGGCGGTATACCGCTCCCCGACGGTACCATCGCGTCAGTCGCCATCGACTTCGACACCCTCCGCGAACTGTCGAGGGTCAGTCGCGAACGGTACGGCATGGCAGGGGCGGTGCAGCACGGGGCGAGTACGCTTCCGGACGAACTATTCCACCGCTTCCCGGCAGTCGAGACGGCCGAGATCCACCTGGCGACAGGTTTCCAGAATCTGATGATGGATCACGATCACTTCCCCTCGGACTTGATGGACGAGATGCGCCGGTACGCTGTCGCCAACTTTGAGGACGAGCGGAAGGAAGGCGAGACCGACGTCCAGTTCCTCTACAAGACCCGGAAGAAGCTTTGGGGCCCGTTCAAGCGCCAGACATGGGATCTCCCCGAGGACGTCCGCTCGGCGCTGAACCAGACGCTACAGGAGAAATTCGAGTTCCTTATCCGCCAGTTGGAAGCAAACGACACCCGCGAAATCACGCTGAAGCACGTTATCCAGAAACCGGTGGAGATCGAACCTCCGCCGTTGAGCCTGCGGGCCTGACGGCCCGAAGTTCCTTTACCTTTACTTCGGGGGGCCGGGGCTACGGTGGAAGCAGAGCTTCTGGAGTGCCGATATGCGCGTGCTAGTTGTCGAAGATGAAGAACCCATTGCGAGCGCGATCGAGCGGGGCCTGATTAAGCTCGGATACGCCGTGGACGTGGCCTACGATGGCCAGGAGGCGCTGGAAAAGGCGAGCGTGAACAACTACGACGTTGTCTGCCTCGACCTGAACCTGCCTCGCCTCGATGGCGTCCAGGTGTGCAAGCGCCTCCGCGAGGACCGCTTCGGCGGCGGAATCATCATGTTGACCGCCCGGAGTTCGATTCGCGAGCGTATCGAAGGGTTGGACCAGGGCGCCGACGACTATCTCGTGAAGCCCTTCGCCTTCAGCGAGCTGGCGGCCCGGATCCGGGCCATCACCCGGCGCGAAGGCGGCCTCCGGGAACCGGTCCTCAACACGCGCGGATTGGAACTGGACCCGAACACCAACAGGGCGCGCCGCGAGGGCCGCGAGATCCATCTGACGCCGAAGGAATTCGCGCTGCTCTACTACCTGGCCAGGAATGAGGGGCGGGCCGTCCCCCAGGAAGAGTTGCTCGAACACATCTGGGACGAGCACGCCAACCCCTTCACCCAGACGGTGAAGGTCCACATGAACAACCTCCGGCGCAAGCTGAATGAAGGCTTCGGTGATCAACTCATTGAGACCATTCGCGGAAAGGGCTACGTCCTCTAGCATCCGCTTGCCCGCGTTCGCAAGGACCGTCCGCTTCCGCCTGTCAGTCTGGTACTCCAGCCTTCTGCTGGTGTTCGGCATCGCATTCGTGCTGGCGCTGAACGTCGCCGTCCGCCTCGACGAGCCGGATGCCCTGGCGAGGATAACGTTCGAGGAGGGCATCCAGTGGGAGCCGGTCCGAAGCGGCCCGGGCCAGGCGATTACTGGCTTCACTCCCGTGCTCACCCCGATGGGCGTCATCCAGCAGGCGGAAAGCGAGTGGTACTCCCAGAACCTCGACCGCCTTCGTTACTGGTCGATTATCGCTGTGGTTGGCCTCGCCGTAGCTTCGGGCGTCGGCGGTTATGTCCTGTCGGGCATGATGCTCCGGCCTGTCCGCGACATCACCGACGTCGCTTCGGCGATCAGCGCCACCAACCTGAGCAAACGGATCAACCACCAGGGGCCGGATGACGAACTGAAGGCACTCGCAGACACGTTCGATTCGATGATCGCGCGGCTCGAAACCTCATTCGAGCGGCAACGACAGTTCGTCCAGGACGCCTCTCACGAACTCCGCACGCCACTCGCGGCCATCCGCACGAACATCGAAGTGACGGAGATGGACCCCGACGTGAGTCCGGAGGAATACCGCTCCCTCCTCGAAACGGTGAAGGGTCAGACTGAGAGGCTGACGCGTCTGAGCGAGGACCTGTTGCTCCTCTCGACGACAGAACGGGAGTCGGCGGAGCCGGAGCAGGTCGATGTCTCCGACCTCACGCGCGAGGTGGTCGCGCAGCTCGCGCCTCTCGCGGCGTCCCGGGAAGTGACCCTTCGGTGGGCGGGGACTGAAGGCGTGGTGGTGGCCGCTTCCAGCGACATGCTCTACCGCTGCGTCCTGAACCTGGTCGATAACGCCATCAAGTACTCCGGCACCGGGGCTGCGGTCACCCTGAGGGCCCGCATGGACGCCGACGAGGCCGTGCTGGAGGTCAGCGATACCGGCCCCGGCATCGCCGAGCAGGATATGCCACGTGTATTCGACCGCTTCTACCGGGTGGACAAAGGACGCAGCCGGCGAGAGGGCGGTACGGGGCTCGGGCTGGCGATCGTCCGCGAGATGGTCGAAGCGATAGGTGGCCGCGTCTCCCTGGAGTCGCAACTCGGGCGGGGATCGACGTTCTCCATTCGCCTGCCCCTCAGCGGTGCACCGATCCCTGAGACATATAGCGTTACTCGATAGAAACACAAACTGCTAGCGGGTAGCGTCGATATCTCGACCCGTGTACGCTTGCTTTCAAAATCGTGGGCCATTGGCCCTCGCCATGGGGGAAGCGCCAGGATGAAGGCTCTTGAAGGCAAAAACGCAATAGTGACGGGGGCATCCCGCGGGATTGGACGGGCGGTCGCAGAGGAGTTGGCCCGTCACGGCGCCAACATCGCGATCAACTACAACCAGAGCCAGGACTCAGCCGAGGAATGCTGCAACGTGCTTCGAGACCTGGGCGTGAATGCGTTCGTGCTCCAGGCGGATGTGTCCCGGCCCGAACAGGCACGGAAGTTCGTCGAGGACAGCGCACGCGAATTCGGTGGCCGCATCGATATCCTCGTCAATAACGCCGGCATCAACCGCGACCGAACCCTCAAGCGGATGACCGATCAGGAGTGGATCGACGTCATCGAGACGGACCTCAACAGCGTTTATTACTGCACCAGCGCGGCCCTCCCCCACATGAGCCAGGGGGGCCAGATCATCAACATGTCGTCGATTATCGGCCGCATGGGAAACGTCGGTCAGTCGAACTACGCGGCGGCCAAGGCCGGCATGATAGGGTTCAGCAAGTCTGCCGCGAAGGAACTGGCGCGCCAGAACATCACAGTGAACGCCGTTTGCCCGGGCTTTGTCGAAACGGACATGCTCGAAGGCGTTCCCGACGAACCGAAGGCGGCGCTCCTCGCGGCGATCCCGCTCGGCCGGTTTGGTCAGCCCGAGGATGTCGCAGCGCTCATCCGCTTCCTCTGCACCGAGGGGCTCTGGATTACCGGCGCAGCCATCGACATCAATGGTGGACAGTACATGTAAGATCTATGCCAATGGGATGCGCGCGACTGACCCGTGGGGACACGGACCAGTACGGGCGATACCATTGGAAGCGACCATGGTGAATGGCGTTACAGGAAGGCGAGAGCGGCGAGCGCACCGGCGGCCACAGGTTGCAATTGTCCCCGATGACGACGCTTTCGAAATCCGAGTGGCCGGCCGTCTCGTTCTCTCCGTGGACGACGAACTCGAGGCACACCACTGGGCGAAGCATGTCACCGAGTGTGTCCATTCGGGTGTCACGGACCCGACGTGGATACGGGAATGCCTTCCGGCGCTGTGTGACGCGGCAACCCGAAACAATCTGCACACAGGCTATCCGGCGGCGTCCTGACACGGGTCGCTCGACGCCGGTAAGCCCCCGCACTGCGCGTAGGGGCACCTCGTGGCCTACTGTAAGTTGCCACGACGAGGAGTGAGAGCTTGACCCCCATTCTTGACCGGGTGAACAGCCCGCAAGACCTTCGCGACCTGGACGACGAGGAGTTGCGGCAGTTGTCCGCCGAAATTCGCGAGGCGCTCGTCGACACTGTGCACTGCATCGGCGGCGGCGGCCACCTGGCCTCGAATCTCGGGGTCGTGGAACTTACAATCGCGCTTCACCGGCTCTTCGACAGCCCGAAAGACAAGATTGTCTGGGACGTCAGTCACCAGATTTATGTCCATAAGATGCTCACCGGACGGAAGGATCGGATGTCGACCATCCGTCAGTATGAAGGGCTTTCGGGGTTCGCCGACCGGAAGGAGAGCGAGCACGACGCCTTCGGCGCAGGCCATGCAGGGACGTCGATCTCCGCAGCGGCCGGGATGGCCGTCGCGCGAGACATGAAGGGCGAAGACCATCACGTCGTCGCGGTCATCGGCGACGGCGCGATGACCGCCGGGATGGCGCTCGAGGCGATGAACCACGCCGGCCATATCGGCACTCACCTCATCGTCATCCTCAACGACAACGCGATGTCGATTTCGCCGAACGTCGGCGCCCTGAGCAGGAACGTCAACAAACTTCGGATCGACCCCCTCTATCGGAACGCCAAGCTCGAACTTGGTGAACTGGTGGAGCACCTCCCGCTCGGTAAGCAGATGTGGCAGGGCGCCAAGCGAGTCAAGGCAAGCATGCGCGACCTGCTTGTGCCCGCGCGGTTCTGGGAACAATTCGGGTTCGAATACTATGGGCCAATCGACGGTCACAGCATCCACGAACTCGAGTTCACACTCTCGAAAATCAAGAAAGTCCGCCAGAAGCCCGTCCTTCTCCATGTCCTGACGGAGAAGGGCCACGGCATCCCGGAGGCGGTTTCGGACCCCGTGAGGAGCCACAGCGGCACGTACTGGATGAAGAAGGCAGTCGATCCGGCTGCCTCGCCGCCACGGCCCACCTACAGCCAGGTATTCGCACAGGCCACCCAGGAACTCATCGAGAGCGACGAACGCGTCGTTGCCATTACAGCCGCCATGCTCGAAGGGACCGGCCTGGCGCCTGTCCACGAGAAGCACCCCGATCGCGTGTTCGATGTCGCCATCGCCGAGCAGCACGCGGTCACCTTCGCGGCCGGTCTCGCGACCCAGGGCATGCGGCCCATCGCCGCGATCTACTCGACGTTCCTGCAGCGCGGCTTCGACTCCGTCGTGCACGATGTGGTGGTGCAGAACCTCCCGGTCGTCTTTGCCCTTGACCGGGCTGGATTCGTCGGCGACGACGGCAAGACGCACCAGGGCTTCATCGATACCAGTTACCTCCGGTGCCTGCCCAACATGGTCGTCAGCGCGCCGAAAGACGAGACCGAATTGCGTGACCTCCTCTACACGGGAGTCTTGCACGACGGACCGTTCTCGGTCCGCTTCCCACGCGGGTCCGGCCCCGGCGCGCCCGTCGACCAGCCGATGAAGCAGATCCCGATCGGACGGGCCGAAGTGCTGCGCGAAGGCGCGGATATTACGCTCGTAGGTTTCGGGGCGTCAGTCACCGAATGCGTGAAGGCGGCCGACCTGCTCTCTGCCCTCGGCATCGAGGCGACGGTGGTCAACGCCCGCTTCGCGAAGCCCCTGGACGAAGATGTGCTCCTCCGCCTCGCGAACACTACTGGGGGGATCATCACGGTGGAGGAGAATGTCCGGGCCGGCGGCTTTGGCGACGCTGTCCTGGCGCTGCTGGCCGACAATTGTCTCGCCGATCGCTTCATCGCAGCTCTCACCATGCCGGACGAGATCGTCGATCACGGGCCGCAGCCCACGATGCGCGCACGCTACGGCGTGGACGCCCGGGGAATCGCTGAGTGCGCCCGCAAGGCGCTGGCGATCGAAACCACGGATAGGCCCTTCGAAGGGGCCCTGACCTCAGCCTGAGATGGCGACACCGGTGCAACGTCAGCCGGCCTTCCTCGCGACCCACCGCGCCCTGATCGAGTCGGCGCTCCGTGCAGCGATCGGCGGCGACTCCGCCGCCATCGTGGCAGCGTCTCGTTATGTCATGGGCTGGGAGGATGAGCGAGGACGCCCGGCGTCCAACACTGGAAAGCGTGTCCGGCCGGCCCTGTGCGTGTTCGCCTGCGAGGCCTTCGGCGGCTCGCCAGAGTCCGCACTGCCGGGAGCGGTGGCCGTCGAACTCGTCCACAACTTCTCCCTCGTCCACGACGAAGTGCAGGACCACGATCCTGAACGACACCACCGGCCGACCCTCTGGGCGCTCCTGGGAGAGGCCCAGGCGATAAACGTAGGCGACTTCCTGTTCACCCGGGCCGTCGAGGCACTGACCGACGCCACCGGGCCAGTTGAACGCCGGATGGCGGCACTCCGGACGCTCAATTCGGCCATTGGCCGGATGATTGCGGGGCAATGGGAAGACATCGCATTCGAGTCTCGTGAGACCGTGACAGTCGACGAGTATCTCGCGATGACGGCCGGCAAGACCGGTGCGCTCCTCTCTGCACCAGTCCAGATCGGCGCGCTCCTCGCGGGTGTGCCGGAGGAGCAGGCGGAGCTCGCGGGCAAGTGGGGACTTGAAGTCGGCCTTGCATTTCAGGCCCACGACGACTTCCTGGGTACCTGGGGGGAACCTGGCCTGACCGGTAAATCGAACACGAACGACATCGCCCGTCGCAAGAAGACGCTGCCGATCGTCCACGGCATGCAGAACGCGGGCGCGGCGGACGTTATCAGGTCCGTTTATGCGCGCGAGTCACTGGAGAACGATGACATCTCGGCAGTCGTCGCCGCGCTGGAGTCGGCAGGGTCCGACGCGTATTGCCGCGAACTGGCGCGGTCGCACGCTGAGCGCGCCGACTCAATGCTCGATGCGCTCGCATTACCCGAGGAGACACGGGCCCGGTTTCGGGCGGTGGGCGCCTACCTCGTCGAGCGCAGTTCCTGACCCTCAGGGGAGCGTCGTTTCACCCATCAGGTACAGGTCGATACCACGGGCGGCGGCGCGTCCCTCAGCGATCGCCCAGACAATGAGCGACTGGCCGCGCGCCATGTCGCCGGCGGCGAAGACGCCTGGCACACTGGTCATCTTGTTCTCGTCGGCGCGGACATTTCCTCGCTCGGTCAGTTCAACGCCGAGTTGCTCGATCATTCCGGGCTTTTCGGGGCCGAGGAAGCCCATCGCAAGGAGGAGCAGGTCGACTTCCTCCTCAAACTCGGTGCCGGGCACTTCACGCATGACCTGGCGGCCGCCTTCGTTGACGAACTCGACGCGAACCCCATGGAGGCGCTTCAGCAGGCCGTCCTCGCCGGAGAGCCGCTTCGTAAGGACGCTGTAGTCTCTCACGCCGCCCTCCTCGTGGGCCGAGGAGACGCGGTAAATGTTCGGCCAGGTCGGCCAAGGGCTTTCGGCCGGACGCTCTTCGGGCGGCCTGGGGAGGAGTTCGTACTGCCGCACTTCCTTCGCTCCCTGCCGGTGAGCGGTGCCGAGGCAGTCCGCGCCGGTATCGCCTCCGCCAAGAATGACGACCTTCTTGCCTTCGGCACTGATGAACGACTCGGGCGGGATTTCGTCGCCGGCGTTCTTTCGGTTTTGGAGCGGAAGGTAGTCCATGGCGAGGTACACACCCCGCAGTTCGCG
>DATBWD010000137.1:0-8128 GCA_036515015.1 Tepidiformaceae bacterium | reverse complement strand
TCGAGGTCGTGTTCGGGCGTGCGTTGACCAGCGGTGAGATCCAGGTCGAGGGTTCGGTGCCCATGAAACTGGTGGGGCAAGGCGAGGATGGCACCTGCCGCTACACCGCGGAATTCGTTTCCGATGCCGGCGGCGCGGTCGGGTACACCATCCGCCTTATGCCCTCGCACCCGGACCTCCACAACCCGCTGGCCTCCGGCCTGGTTCGGTGGGCCTGACCGTTACCGGGAAACCGTCATACCGCGAGGCTCCGCGGAGGACCACCGTATACTGGGAGGTCGATGGCACTTCACATCGTCGGACTCGGCCCGGGCCGAGCGTCTCTGCTGACCGTTGAAGCCCGTGAACTTCTGACATCCGGCCGCCGGGTCATCCTTCGCACACGCCACCACCCGACTGTTGCCGAACTGGACGCCGGCGGGAAGTTCGAAGACTGCGACGACCTCTACTCGTCCGGCGCATCGTTCGACAAGGTGTACGAGGCCGTTCGACGCCGCGTGCTCGACGCAGCGGCAACGGAGGATGTGGTCTACGCCGTCCCCGGCCATCCGCTGGTGGCAGAGGCGACGGTCGCACGAATTCTCACGGAGGCGGACGCTCGCTCGCTCGCGGTGCGCATTCATCCCGGCGTGAGCTACGTCGACGTAGCAGCCGTGGCACTCGGGCGCGATCTTTCGACGACACAGCTCTGTGACGCGCTCGACCTGCGGATCGACGCACAACGGCCGGCCCTTATCAGCCAGGTGTTCGACCGCGACTCGGTCACATCGTTGAAGCTGCAACTGCTCGAGATCTACCCGGCCGCGCACCCCGTGACGGTCCTTTCGGCGCTGGCAACCGAGGACGAGACGAGCCGGACGGTGCCACTGGCCGAACTGGACCATTCGCCTTTCGGTTACCTCGATTGTGTGTATGTGCCGGCCCTGGACATGACCGAGGACGTGCGGAGATTCGACGGGCTCTACGGCATCGTTTCGCGCTTGCATGCGCCGGATGGGTGCCCGTGGGATCGTGAGCAGACACATCGATCTCTCCGGCCGCACCTGCTGGAAGAGAGTTACGAAGCGCTGGAGGCGATCGACTCGGGGGACCTTGAGAGGCTCGTCGAGGAACTCGGCGACGTCCTGCTGCAGGTCACCATGCACACCGCCGTGGCCGAACGGCTGGGCGAGTTCACGTTCGGGGACGTCTCGGAGCACATCGCGCGCAAGCTCATCCGGCGGCATCCGCATGTCTTCGGAGAAGCGGTCGCGCACAGCGCGGAGGATGTCCGGCAGTCCTGGGAGGAACTCAAGAAAGCCGAGAAGCCTGCCGGGTCGATACTGGAGGGTATCCCCGCGACGTTACCGGCGCTTGCGGCCTCCCAGACGATCCAGGGCCGGGCGCGACGCGTCGGGTTCGACTGGCCGGATGTCGAAGGCCCGCTCGAAAAGCTCGCCGAGGAAGTCGGGGAGTTCGCGCGGGCCGAGGGTGAGCACGACCGGGAAGATGAGTTCGGGGACATCCTGTTCGTGCTGGCGAACATCTCCCAGCGGCTTGGCATCGACGCCGAGCAGGCACTGCGGCTGGCTAACGAGAAGTTTCGTCGACGCTTCCTGAAGCTGGAAGAGATCGCGGCCAGTCGGGCGCTGGACTTGAAGAGCATGGACCTGGCGGCGCTCGATGCCATCTGGGATGAGGCGAAGGCGGTTGAAGCGGCCGGGCGCTAGTGTAGGCTGGATCTACGACATCCTGTTGGGGGAAATGCAATGACACAGGCAGCCGAATCCGTTATCACCCTCGAGCGCTTTCGCACGGGCAAGACGTTCCAGGAGTACCTCGAGAGCGGCATCCGCAACCGCGAACTGTTCGAGCGAAACTACAACGACCTTCAACTGCGGGACGACCAGGCCCATGCGCTTGGCGAGCTTGCCGCCAGGCCCGGCGGCCCACACCACATCGTGGTCATCGGCGAGGACTGGTGCCCCGACGTGTACCGCGGGGCGGGTGTGGCCCAAAAGGTGGCCGAGGCTCTAGGCGCCGAGCTGCGCTACTTCGAGCGCGACCAGAACAAGGACATGATCGCCGAGTTCCTCAATGGTGGGGAGTTCGAGTCCATCCCGGTCGTCATCTTCTACGACAAAGACCATCGCGAGATCGGGCACTTCATCGAGCGGCCTGCCCTCGCGAACGAACAGTTGCACCAGACTCGCGACGTGCTGGGCGACACCTCGCCCGAAGGTATTGCCCGTCAGCTTGGGCACGAGCCGAGCGAGGACGAGATTAAGGCGGCCCGGGCGGCAGCGCGCGAGCGGTACCTGGAATGGCAACGAGGCGAGACCTGGGCGGGCTGGCGCCTCGCGACAGTCGACGAGATGGTCGCCACGCTGCGGCGGGGGACAGCTGACGCCTGAGCATCCCAGGGTGAGACGATCGAGGGCGGCACAGAGGCCGCCCTCAGCGTTTTCGTCGATTGCTTGCCCCCGCCTTTCGGCGGGCGTTTAATCGCGGCAATGGAGATGTATCGAGCATCCAGGCCACCGGCGGTGGAGTGGCTGGTGGCGATCGCGGGAATGGTTCTCCTCGCGGCCGTCTACATGCTGGTGATGCGTCTCTCGATCGACGTTTCCCGGCTTGAGGGCAGCACGACGCCCGGCGACCGGGACCTGTACTACTTCCTCCTCCACATGGCGATGCTCGTCCTTTCGGCCGCTTCGGGATTCCTGGTGGGGAAGTGGCTGAACGGCCTCGGCTTCGCGTTCTCCGTGCTTTTCACGGTGGTGATGGCGGTCGCGATGCTGTTTCTCCAGCTCGGCACCTATGCCGCAGCCTGCCAGGGCCACAACGACATCATCCGCCACTGGACCTGCTGAGGCGGCAACGCCTTCCGCCTACTTGAACGCGATTGCGTTCGGCGGCGAACCGATCCCTCCGAGCTTGTTGAGCGGCGCCGAAGTGAAGAACACCTCGTAGCGGCCGTCCTCAGCGCAGTCTTTGGCGAGTCCTTCGAGGTCCCACAGTTCGCCGATCGCCATGCCGAAAAGCCCGATCAGGTAGTGGTGGAGGAATCCCCCGGTCTCGGCGGTTGGCGGCCAGGCTTCGAGGGCCGGGACATCGCTGCATGCCGCGACAATGTGCAGGTCCCAGAGATAGCGGGCCATCTCCTCGCCCGCCGCGAGGCCCGGGGCGCGAAGCGTGTCCCGGTTGGCGAGGGCCCGCCGCGTGACGAGGTCTAGCTCCCGGTACCAGGCCGGCCAGCCGGTGCGGATGAGGAGGACATCGCCGGTGCGAATCTCGACATCCTGTTCCTTGCGGCAGGCTTCGAGGTCGGCAGGGGTAAAACGGGTGCTGCTGTAGCAGTCGAGCGGGCGTCCCTGGCGCTCGAACGAGCGGGCGATGTCGAGCAGGACGCCTCGGCCGGCAATTCCACGGCGCGCCCAGTGCTCGATACCACCGCGTGTCCCCGCGGCGCCGGTGACTTCGGCGGCGGTGATGCCGTTGTAGAAGCCGTGCTCGGGGTGCCCGACGTGTACGAGGCTGTCCCACTGGCTGCTTGCCTGAGGCCAGAAGTTATCGAGGACGTCGTCGTGGCCAACCGGGTTGCGGATGATGGACTGCCGGAGCGCTCCACGGCCGTAGAGGGGCGGATTGGGCATTTCCAGTTCCCAGTTGAGCGGGAACATCGCTCCTCGCTCAATCAACCTCGCTGCTTCGGCGATCCGTTCGGGCGTCTGGAGGTTGAAGAGCCCAATCTGGTCGTCCTTGCCGAACAGCCACCAGGCGGAGTGGGGCGGCGCGCCGGGCACGGCGGGCAGGTCGTCGAAACGGGGGAGCGACTCGGTCAATGGCTTCTCCGGGCTACGTGCTGATGGCGCATTCTTTCCGTGTGAGGGGCGGCGGTCAACCCGGACGCTGGACGTACAGCGGCTGCGGCCCGCAAGATCGAAGTCGAAACGATGAATACACCTGTAACTCCATACGTCCTCGCGGGCCGGATCCTGGCGATTATCGGGATGTCACTGGCCGCGGCCCTGGCGATCCTGTTCTTCATTGGAGGCTTCTGGTTATGGGGCCTCGGCGCGACCGCGGCGTTCCTGCCGTTCCTCGGCCTCATTGTCGTGGTCGAGAAGTACTCATCCCAGCACGGGCTCATCGGCCCTGAGACGCCCGTCGAGCCCGAGTAGGCTGCCGACTGAAGGGGGAAGCCCCCCGGCGGCAGGCACTGAACGCGAAGGTGCGGAGTCTTAGCGAGGGGTCTCGGTGATCGTGATGGACTCAATCACCACGTCTTCCAGCGGTCGGTCGCGAGTGCGCGGGTCCGCGCTCGTCTCAACTTCGGAAATGGCATCGACAACGTCCATCCCGCTCGTCACCTGGGCGAAGGGGTAGAAGCGCTTCTGGCTCGGGCCATCTTCATCGAGCGCGGGATTGTCCTTGAGGTTGATGAAGAACTGGCTCCCGAAGACCGTGGTAGCGCCCGCCTTGGCCATCGAAAGCATTCCGCGCTCGTTCTTCAGTTCGTTCTGGTCTTCCTCGGTCGTGTAGCCGGGGCCGCCGCTGCCGGTGCCGGTCGGGTCGCCAGACTGGATGACGAAATTCGGGATGACCCGGTGGAAGATTATCCCGTCGAAGTAGCCCTGCTGGGCGAGGAAGACGAAGTTGTTGACCGTGCGGGGCGCTTCCTGGGCTAACAGCTTCAGTTCGATGTCGCCCATGCTGGTCTTGATGACGGCTGTGTAGTCGAACTTCTCGGCATCGATGACCTGCTCGGCCTTTTCGAACGTCTTATGCCCGGCAGTGGGTGACGCTGCTGGAGTTTCGCTGGCAGCAGGACTGCCTTCGATCGCCGTCGGAGTGGCCTCGATTGGCGCCGGCTGCGGGTTCCTTGCCGAGGCCAACGCGGCGAAGATGATGCCGCCGACCATGATGAGAGCGCCAAGGACGTAGAACACCTTGACGTTGGCCAGGAGGTTCATCGGGAAGGTGGCTTTGTACTTTTCGCCCGGGGCCCCACCAGATTGGTAGGAGCGCCGGCGTGCCGGCTCCTGCCGCAGGTGCTGCTGCTCGCGTCGCTTTCGTTTGGCCACCGATGAACCTCGTTCGCGTCCGGGGACCTTTGCGGACGGTCGCCCCGGTAAAGGCAGTATAGGAACGCGGGGGGTAGCGTCCAATCGCGGACGATAAGGCTCTGCTTACCCTCGCTCGAAGCCGAGGCGAGCCAACTCCTCGCGGGCGGCCTCGCGGTCGTCCCAGGGGATAGACCGGTCGGCGAAGACGATGGACTTTTCGTGGCCCTTGCCGGCGATGAGGACGATGTCTCCGGGCTTCGCGCGCGAGAGCGCTTCGCGGATGGCCTCGCCGCGATCCTCTACCTCGATGAAGTCCGTCCCGCGGACGCGCCCGGCATCTGCCGCATGGCTGCCGATAGCGCGGACGATGGCTGCGGGGTCCTCGCTGCGCGGGTCCTCATTGGTGAAAACGGCGAAGTCAGCACCCTCAGCAGCCGCCCTTCCCACGCCGAAGCGGCGGCCGGGGTCGCGTTCACCGGCGGCGCCGACCACGATCGTCAACTTACCGCGGCAGACTTCACGCAACACCGCAAGCACCTTGCGAACGGCATCGCCGGTATGGGCGTAGTCGACGATGACATCGAACGGCTGGCCCACATCAATCCGTTCCATGCGGCCCGGAACGCCGGGGCAGGCGGCCAGACCGGCGGCGATTGTTCGAATGTCCACCCCGACAGCGAGGCCGGCCGAGGCCGCCGCGAGCGCGTTCGCCACGTTGAAGAGCGCTGGTATCCGTACGGAGGTCTCGACAGCACCGTGCGGGGTAATGAGCCGGAAATCGCTGCCGTCGGCGCGAAGGACGACATTGCGCGCCAGCACGTCGGCCTCGCGAGACTCCATCCCGTAGCGCAGCGGGCGGGCAGCAGATTGGCCGAGCATGAAGTTGGCCGAGGGGTCATCCATGTTGACCACCGCGACCTTGGGGACACCCTTGTCGGCGGAGTGGTCCAGGGCGGCGAACAGTTTGCCCTTCGCTTCCCGGTAGGCCTCGAACGTTTCGTGAAAGTCGAGATGGTCGCCGGTGACGTTCGTGAAGACGGCGACATCGTATTCGACATGGTCGAGACGATTGAGGGCCAGGCCGTGGCTGGTGGATTCGACGATAGCGAAGTCGCAGTCCGCATCGACCATCTTACGAAGGATGCGCTGAATCTCGGGCGCTTCGGGGGTGGTCATGCGTTCGGTCGTGGTGTCGGCCGTACCCGCGATGTGCACGTCGACCGTGCCTAACCGGCCCACCCGGGCGCCGGAGGCTTCCAGCACGCTCGAAAGCATGTGGGAGGTGGTCGTTTTGCCGTCGGTGCCGGTGACGCCGATGACAACGAGTTCGCGACCGGGGTGGCCATAGAACCATGCCGAGGCGGCGGCCAGCACCGGCCGAGCCTGGTCGACCGCAATGATTACGGCGTTGCCAGCGAGGTCTTTCCATGCAGCCGCGTGGTCGCGCTGGACGATGACGGCGGCGGCGCCGGATTCGACCACGGCCGGCAGGAACTGGTGGCCATCAACCGTGAAACCCGGAATGGCGACGAAGAGGCTGCCCGGATGGACGCGGCGGGAGTCGTGCTCGACGCCAGTGACGGTGGCATCGGCAGAACCCCGGATGAGTTCAGCACCCGGCAATTCGGCGAGGAGTTCGGCTAGAGAATGAGAACCTGGCATCGAGCTACCTCTGCAGCGATCTGCCGCGAATCCCGGCGGCCGAGCTGGCATGCCCGCGACCGACCACCGATCCTACCGTCAGCCCGGGCTTTGCGACAGGCGGGGCGTGGTGAGTCAGGAGCCATACTCCGCAAGGAGTTTGGGGAGCTCCACCGCGAGGGCACCCCTGCGAAAGACGTTCGCTATCCCCTGGGCCCGGGCGTCGCGAAAGACTTCGACGCGTTCGTGCGGGGTGAAGATGGCTGTACGGAGCGGGTCGAATGCCGCCGCGAGTGCCGGTATGTCGACGGCCGACGACACGAAGTCCGCGATGAGGAGGTCCGGGGTGCCGATCGCGTCCAGTTCTTCGACCTGGCGGGCGCGGTGGCCCATGGCGCCGGCCACGCCCTCCACGGCCGTGAAGAACATGAGGTCGCGTGAGAACACACATACGTCCATATGCGAGAAGGGTAGCGGGTCAGCCTTCCGCCGTCGCGCTGTCCATGGCCGCGGCAAGGATGTCGAGGAAATTCGTAAGCATGCGCGCGGTGGCCCCCCAGATGAGGTCGTCACCGAACTGGTAGGACGGGAGGACCATTTCGCGGCCGCGTATGATGCGCCGGTCCGGGATGAGCGTGGTGGGGTCGAGGAGGTGGTCAACGGGCACTTCGAGGAGGTACGCCACTTCCGGATCGCTGAAGCGCCACTCGTAGGGATAGCGCGCGAGCCAGGCGACGAAGGGCGTGACGCGAAAGTTGCTGATCGTCACGATGTCGTCGAGTTGGCCGATGATCTCGATGTCGCCGGGGTGGACGCCGATTTCCTCGTGCGTCTCCCGGACCGCCGTGAAGACCAGATCAGGGTCGCCGGAGTCCATGCCTCCGCCCGGGAAGCTCACCTGGCCCTTGTGGTCCTTGACGTGTTCGGAGCGCTTCTGGAGGACAACGTAGTGCCGCCCCTGGTGCTCGTAGATGAGCACCAGGACGGCCGCAAGCGGGAACTCGGGGTCGACTTCGATAGGCTCAGGGACGTAGGCGGCCAGGGCCCGTCGCAGTGATTCCTTCACGCGAGCGGACTCGACAGGTGCCTCCGGCGAGTCGACTCTTGCAACTCGGCCCAGATTCGCTCATCGAGGTTGTCGAACTCACGGCCGTCCGCCGCTTCGGCCCGGGCCTGGACATCGATGAGCATGGCCCGCAGCCGGTCGTTCGAAGCCTGCAACGCCGGGATGTGAAGGTCCGGGTCCTCGCCGGTACCCACGGCTTCCTGGATGCGGATGGCGAGCGGCTCGTCGTCCAGCATCGCCTGGGCGTAGGTCAGCAGTTCGCGGAGGGCGCGGTTCTCTTCGACGAGGCGTGCCGCGGCGCGGTCGAACTCCTGGGAGATCATGACCATCAGGCCGACGGCGAGGGTCGTGTTCTGGATGGCGATCGGGGTTC
>DATBWD010000136.1:0-3017 GCA_036515015.1 Tepidiformaceae bacterium | reverse complement strand
TCGTACTTGACCTCGCACACCCGCTCGAGGCGCAGCGGCTCCCAGGAGAGATCCTTGCCCGCGCTCCAGCGGCTCTGCACGCCCGGCATACGGCCTAGCTCGCTCGCTTCCGCCTCCGCCCATTCTCGCCAGGGATGATTCTCGACGGCGTTCCTGCGCAGCGGCGCGAGCTCAAGTGCGAGCTGCCTGCGCATCGCCAGCGTGAACGACGAAGTGACGCCGATGTGCTGGAGCACCCCGCGCTCGTCGTAGAGGCCGAGAAGCAACGAGCCTACCGCGTCCTTTCCGGTCTTGTACCAGCGGAATCCGGCCACCACGCATTCGGCGGTGCGCACGTGCTTCACCTTGATCATCGCGCGCTTGCCGGGCTGGTAGGGACCGTCCGCCGGCTTCGCGATCACGCCGTCGAGGCCGGCGCCCTCGAACTGCTCGAGCCACTGCGCTGCCATGTTGCGGTCTCCCGTCATCGGCGTGAGGTAGACCGGCGGGCCGATGTCTGCGAGCAGCCGTTCGAGGAGCGCCCGGCGCTCGCGTTGCGGCGCCGGCATCCGGCTGCGGCCGCCGGCGGCCAGCAGGTCAAAGGCGACGAACGATGCGGGCGTTTCCTTCGCGAGCTTCGCCACGCGCGAAGCCGCAGGATGTAGCCGCAACTGCAGTGCGTCGAAATCGAGCCCCCGCGGCGTCCTGATCACGATCTCGCCGTCGATCACACAGCCTTTCGGCAGCTTCCCGAGCAACGCCTCGTGCAACTCGGGAAAATACCGGTCGAGCGGCCGCAGGTCGCGGCTCTGGATGAAGACGTCGGACGCGCCGCGAAAGACGATGGCGCGGAATCCATCCCATTTGGGCTCGAAGAGAGAGGTCCCGGCAGCGGGCAGCGTGTCGGCCAGCTTGGCGAGCATCGGCTCGATCGGCGGCGCGATCGGAAACGCCTTGGCGCTACGTTGCGTTTTCATGTTTGGCCGGCAAAATGGTCCGCACTAAGCACTGAGCAGATTAGACTAGAAGGAGCTTTTTGGATTCCGCGTCGTAAGTAGGATATACCCATCCACCCCGCGGTTGAAGATCTGGGGAAAAGAGTGCTTCATTGGACTGATCGGGGAGAGAATGCCATGTGCCGGAACATTAAGACCCTGTTTAACTTCGAACCTCCCGCGACCGACGAGGAGATCCAGGGAGCCTCGCTCCAATTCGTGAGAAAGCTCTCGGGCTTCAACAAGCCTTCGCGGGCCAACGAGGCGGCGTTCAACCGGGCCGTTGAGGAGGTAGCCGTGGTGGCCCGGAACCTCCTGGATTCTTTGGTGACCAGTGCGGAGCCGCGCGATCGCGAGGTCGAAGCCATGCGCGCTCGCGCCAGAGCTGCAGAAAGGTTCGGGACCTCGCGCGCAGTAAACGAGTTGACGGGCCAATGAACAAGCAGGCGCTGTTCATTAGATGACCCGTCCGCTGAAGGTCGGCGTCCAGCTCCCCGAGGTGGAGCGGGAAGTGCACTGGCCAGAGCTGCGCGACATGGCTCGGGCAGCCGAGCAGGCGGGGTTCGACTCGCTGTGGGTGGGCGACCACCTGCTGTTCCGCGACCCCGACCTGCCGCCGCGGGGTCCGTGGGAAGCCTGGTCGGTCCTGGCCGCGCTCGCCGGCATCACCGAGCGAGTCGATCTCGGGCCGCTCGTGGCCAGCGTCTCGTTCCACAACCCGGCCATCCTGGCCAAGAAGGCGGCCACCATCGACGAGATCAGCGGCGGCCGGTTGATCCTGGGGCTCGGCGCGGGGTGGAACGAGCCCGAGTATCGAGCGTTCGGATTCCCGTTCGATCATCGCGTTGGGCGCTTCGAGGAGGCCTTCGCCATCATCCGAGGTCTCCTCCGCGATGGCGAGGTCGACTTCGCGGGCCGCTACCACCAGGCACGGGAGTGTGTCCTCCTGCCTCCGCCCGCACGGAAAGGCGGCCCGCCGATCATGGTCGGGACGACGGAGCCGCGGATGTTGCGGCTGGCAGCCCAACACGCCGATGCCTGGAACGCCTGGTTCACCTGGTTCGGCAACCGGCCCGAGGGGATCTCCGCGATCAGGGAGAAGGTCGACGCTGCATGCGCCGAGGTCGGCCGCGATCCCGCCACCCTCGCGCGAACGGTAGCCGTGCTGGTCCAAGTAGAGGGGGAAGAAGTGGCGCGCAGAGGCGGCCCGCAGAAGAAGGTTCCGCCGCTGCGCGGCTCACCCGAGGAACTCGCCGATCAGCTCCGCGCCTTCGCTGCCGAGGGGATCTCCCATGTGCAGCTTGTGGTCGACCCGATCACGGTTAGATCGATCGAACGTCTGGCCCCGGTCCTGCAAGGACTCAGTCGCTAGAGTCGGCCGGAAGTGCAGTTTCGTATTCATTGAATGTCGGCACGGGGACGATCGCGCTAGCATCTTCAAACTTTTCGATCTGGAGTACAAACGAATGTTGGAATTTTGGCTTCCCATCGTCAACGATGTTCGAACCGCTCTGATCGAGGATCCTCTGCTTCTGGAGACGGTTAAGGGGTTGCTGACAGAAAGAGCCGGGGCCGACGAGGAAGGGGAGATATCCAGGGAGGCCCCATCGCCTTCACGGTCTCTGTAGCCGGCCCTCGAACCTCACACCGAGTTCATGGGCGGTTTCCTGGGCCTCTACGATCACACGGTCGCCCTGGAATCGCATCCGAAACCCCCAATGATCGTTGTTGGTGATCCCGGCGTACTCGAAGACGAAGGTCTGCGCATCGGTCCAGGACCCCCGCAGTCCCTGCGGGGATCCGTACTCTCCTTTGGACATGCGGTAGACACCGTCCAGACCGACCGGCAGACGTTGGGGTTGGGGGTTCCCGGCGAGGGTGATGTCCACCGTGGCGGTGGCTGACTCGTTGAACTCGAAACGCACCGCCTTCATCCCGACAGGATTTGGTCCAAAGACAAAGGTCTTGCCTGAAACCACCCTGGCCGTCTGGGGGAGAGGAGGAACCGGGCTCGACCTTTGTCTTTGGACCAAATCCTGTCGG
>DATBWD010000135.1:0-7016 GCA_036515015.1 Tepidiformaceae bacterium | reverse complement strand
TGGCCGTCGAGGCTGGCGGCGAACTTGGCGATGACGTAGGGCAGCCCGACGCGGCGATGCTTGAGGTAGGGGCGCAAGAGTTCGGCCGCCTGGTCCTGCCCATCGCCGACAGTCACTTCAATGCCGGCCTGCCGAAGGATGGCGATACCGCGGCCCGCGACGTTGGGGTCTGGGTCTTCGAGGGCGATGAAGACGCGGCGGACTCCGGCTTCGACGAGCGCTTCGGCGCAGGGGCGGGGGCGCTTGCCATCGAATGGGGAACACGGCTCGAGAGTGACGTAGACGTCTGCGCCGCGGGCATCAAGGCCGGCGAGAGCGGCCGCCTCAGCGTGAGGGCCACCGGGAGGGGCGGTCGCCCCGCTGGAGACGACCTGGCCGTCGCGGACGAGCACGGCGCCGACCCACGGGTTGGGGCTGGTGGACCCCCGGACGGCCCGGGCGGCATCGAGCGCCCTGCGCATGAAGGGCGAAGGTTCGCTCATGTGGGCTCCCCAACCGCGTGCTTCGAGAGCCAGAGGTCGTGGACGGCCTGGGCGTGGCCGAGGTGTTCCCGGAAGTGACCGATGGCACGGAAGAGACATTCGGCGCCGGTCAGATTGAGCGAGGGATCTTCGTCCGGCCACGCGATCGGGGCTTCCAGGTGTGCATCGGATGCGGCGGAGAAGAGTTCGGTGAGTTCGGCTTCGAGCGAGTCAAGCAACTGGAGATAGTGCTGCGCAGGCGCACCGCGTGCAGTGAACGAAGCGGCCCGCGCGCCGTTGCGGTAGGCGAGGATGGATGAGGGCCGGCCGGCGCTGCAGGCGGCGAAGAAGCGGAGCGACGTCACGCTGTGGGAGGCGAGGACGGCGATCGGGTTCATGCCTTCGGCCGGGCGCCAGTCGAGTGCCTCGTCGGGCAGGTCGGCGAGCGTGCGCTTCATCGCGGCGATGGACTCTCGGGAGACGGCCAGCGCGGCGGCATACGTTGCGTTCATAGCGACAATCGTAGCGACTTCGTTGTGACCGGGTCACCCGATATCCAATTGACACGGCGGGCCGGGCTGCTGTTCGCCGGCGGGGAAAAGAGCATGCCTACGTTGGGACGAGAGCGGTAGGGACGATAGGGGCAGAGTCACGTGTTGATGCACAGAGACGAAGCAGTACAGGGCGAGCGCCGGCCGGCGCTGGTCCTCGGCGGAGGCGGGGCGTTCGGGGTGGTGCAGGCGGCCTACATCCAGGCGCTCCATGAGGCCGGGTTCCGGCCTTCGATGGTCATCGGGACGAGCGTGGGATCGCTGAACGGCGCGTGGATAGCGATGTATCCGGATGATCCGCAGGGGCTGGTGGAGGTCTGGCACGACCTCGAGGCGATCCGGCTGGTCCGGGTGAACCCGGTTCGGCTGGCGCGAAGGGCGTTTCGTCCTCTGGGTATCAGTACGAACGAAATCGTGCCGCAGCTCATCGAGCGGCACGTGGGGGACCTGCGCTTCGAAGACACGAAGCTGCCGCTGGCCATCGTTGCGACGAACCTCCTCAAGGCGGAGAAGCACGTGTTCCACTCCGGGCCGCTCGGGCCGGCAATCCTGGCATCGACGGCGATCCCGGGCCTGTTCGACCCGGTGGAAGTAGACGGGGAATTGTTCATCGACGGCGGGCTGGCTGCATCGGTGGACCTGGCAACGGCGCTGGCCATGGGGGCGACGGAGATCCTCGCGATTGAGCTTTCGCGGCCGACAACGTACCGGCGGCCACGGACGGCGCTGGGCGTGCTGCGTTGCTCACTCGGCATTCTCGCGAGTTCGAGCACCAATGCGATGGAGGCGTGCGTGGCGCATCACACGCCCCTGCGAGTCATCCGGCCGGACCTTTCGGCGCATTCACCGTGGCGGCTGGAAGATTGCGCGTCCGCGACGGAGCGGAGCCTGGAGCTGGCGAGGGCGGCGATGCCATCGATCATCGATCCGAAGGGGCGCGTGATCCCGCAGGCGCCCGAGCAGAGCCTGGGGCTGGCCCGGCCGGTCTTCGCCGACGTGCCCAGAGCCAGGACACGTGGAATGCCGGGCCTTGCGGCGCGGCTGTTCCCGGCACGACCAAGGCGACAGGTTATCTGAGGCGAATGAGCCGCTGTCACGGCATTGCGGCGCCGCCGGCGGTGCGGGTAATGCAACCGCGATGGGCGCTGACGTGAGATGTGACAGCGGGTGAGGCTCTTTCGCTGGTGTCTCGCCTGTTGATGAGGAGAATTCCATGGCGACATCACCAACGTGCATCATCGCTTACACAGCCGAGGACGACCGTTTCAGGGCAGTCCGCGAGACAGCCATCCAGGCGGCGCGAGAGTCGGGCGCGAAGCTGATCCTCTACGACTTCGACGCGGCCTCGACGTTTTCGTCGCCGTTGCCATCCAACTGGTCGTCGGAGGGGTCGGGGGAACTGTTTCCGGACCTCCTGGCACCGGAAGACCTGGAGCGCGCGGGCCGACACCAGATCGCCGCACAGGTGCTGGAAGCGAGAAACATGGGCGCCGATGCCTACGGCTGGCTACCGGACAAGAAGAGCGGCGAGGCGCTGGCGGAGTATGCCGAAAAGCAGGGCGTCGACCTGATCATGCTCCCGGCGGAGCTCCAGGAGCCGGGGTTGTTCGACCGCTGGCGCGGGGCAAGCGTCGAGAAGGCAGTCGAGGAAACGCACCGGCCCATCGCCGTGGTGGCGGAGGACGGGAGCGTCGAATACACCTAGCTCCATTCGCGAGGTGACGTCGCGGTTGTAGGTGACAGCGCGGGCGCGTGACCGCAACAATCGATCGGGGCCTGTTTGACCACGGCCGCCGAAAGGGCAGAACCGAATGGTCTACCGAACGTACCCGGGGTCACCGTACCCGCTGGGGGCGACCTGGGACGGGAGTGGCGTTAACTTCGCGCTGTTTAGCGAGCACGGAGAGGCAGTCGACCTGTGTCTCTTTGAGCGCCAGGACCCGCGGAAGGAAGTCGCGCGGATCCCGATGCGGGAGCAGACCGACTATGTCTGGCATGTGTACCTGCCGGAGGCGCGACCGGGCTTGCTCTACGGGTACCGGGTGTACGGGCCCTACAACCCGCTTGCGGGGCAGCGCTTCAACCCCCACAAGCTTCTCATCGATCCATATGCGAAAGCGATCACGGGCACGGTCGAGTGGTCGGACGCGATGTTCGGGTACCCGCTGAACGGGAGTGAGGACCGGGACCTGGAGATGGACCGGTCGGACAGCGCGGCGGGTATGCCGAAAGCGGTCGTGATCGAGCCGGGGTTCACCTGGGCTGACGACCGACCGCCGAAGACGCCCTGGCACAACACCGTCATCTATGAGACGCACGTACGGGGGATGACGATGCTGCACCCGGACCTCCCGCCGCAGCTGCGGGGGACGTATGCGGGCCTCGCCGACCACCGCGTGGTGCGTTACCTGCAGGAGCTGGGAGTGACAGCGCTGGAGCTGATGCCGGTGCACCACTTCGTGAACGACAAGCGATTGCGCGACCAGGGCCTGCGCAACTACTGGGGCTACAACTCGATTGGCTTCTTCGCGCCGGACTCGCGGTATTACAGTGTCGACAGCCCGGGTGCGGGTGTGAACGAGTTCAAGGCGATGGTGAAGACGCTCCACGAGGCGGGGATCGAGGTCATCATCGACGTGGTGTACAACCACACGGCGGAGGGGAACCACCTCGGGCCGACGCTGTCGTTCCGGGGCATCGACAACCAGTCGTACTACCGGCTCATCGGGCCGGAGCAGCGGTTCTACATGGACTACACGGGGACGGGGAACACGCTGAACATGCTCCATCCCCGGACCATCCAGATGATCATGGACAGCCTGCGCTACTGGGTGCTGGAGATGCACGTGGACGGATTCCGGTTCGACCTGGCTTCGACGCTGGCGCGGGAACTGCACGAGGTGGACCGGCTGAGCGCGTTCTTCGACATCATCCACCAGGACCCGGTGTTGTCACAGGTGAAGCTCATCGCGGAGCCGTGGGACGTTGGAGAGGGCGGCTACCAGGTGGGCAACTTCCCGGTGTTGTGGGCGGAGTGGAACGGGAAGTACCGCGACAACATCCGGCGGTTCTGGCGGAGCGACGCCGGCCAGGCAGGGGAGCTTGGCTTCCGATTGACCGGCAGCAGCGATCTCTACGGCCACAACGGGCGTCGGCCGTATGCCAGCATCAACTTCATCACCGCGCACGACGGTTTCACGCTGAACGACCTTGTTAGCTACAACGAAAAGCACAACGAAGCGAACGGCGAAGGGAACCAGGACGGCCACGACGACAATTTGAGCTGGAACCACGGTGTGGAAGGGCCGACCGATGACCCGGAGGTGGTGGCGTTGCGGGCCCGCCAGATGCGGAACTTCATGACGACGCTGCTGGTTTCGCAGGGCGTGCCGATGATCCTGCACGGGGACGAAGCGGGGCGGACACAGGGCGGGAACAACAACGCCTATTGCCAGGACAACGAGATTTCGTGGAAGCGATGGGACCTGACGCCGGCCCAGCGGGAAATGCTGGAATGGACGAAACGGGTCGTGCAGGTTCGGGCGGCGCACCCGCTGTTGCGGCGGCGGGACTACTTCCGCGGGAGGCCGATCCGGGGCGGGGCGACGAAGGACATCCTGTGGTTGCTGCCGAACGGGGCCGAGATGACAGACAACGACTGGCACAACCCCGACGTCAAAGCACTGGCCGCGCGGATGGACGGGAACGCATCCGACGTCACGGATGAACGCGGGGCGCGATTGGTCGACGACTCACTGCTGCTGTTGTTGAATGCGAGCGACAATGCGATGGAGTTTCGGCTGCCCGGACCGGCAGCCGGTGAGCGCTGGCTGTTCGTGCTCGATACGGCGAGGCCGCACGAACCCGAGCGCACGACCGCGTACCGAGGAGCACGTTACCAAGTGCTTCCGAGGTCGGTGGCGATGTTCCGGCATCCGACGCGTCCGAGAGCGGAAGCGGAGGGGATCCCCCTGGAACATGCGGTAGTGGCGGAAGACGGCGTTTTGTCGACGGCACTACGGGCGCAACCGTAGGAAGGCCGCAGTCCGCGCCGGCAGGTCGAGGCGGTCGCCGTCGATGGCGGGGGCGGGCCCGGCGCCCCCAAAGCGGGGCATGTTCGAGTGGAGGACGAGTTCGGCATCGGCGTCAATATCGAACGCGACGGGCGCGCCAAAGTTGACCGCTATCCAGCGGACCCCGGAGGGAGCTTCGATGCGAACGAGGACGGCGCGGTCGCGGGCTACCGCTTCCATCGGAGCACGCGTGCGACGGGCGGCGGAGAGGACGGGGTCGCCGGCGCGCAGGGAGAGCAGTTCACGGTGGAACGCGACGGCCATCTGGCCGAGGCCGTAGCGGCTCTCATCAAGCCGCAGCTTCGAGCGGAGGAAGCTCTCAGCGGCCTGGGGGTCGGGAATGAGTTCGCGGACTTCGGGGTCACTGAAGGCGCGAAAGGATGAGAGCTCGGCCCGCCGGCCTTCGGTGACAAGGCGACCAAGTTCGCGGTTGTGGTCGGTGAAGTAGAGGAATGGCGAGGAAGCCATGAACTCCTGTCCCTGGAAGAGCAACGGCGTCTGGGGCAGGAGGAGGAGCAGAAGCGTGGCCGCCATGACCTCGTCGCGGGCGGCGCGGTGATGGAGGCGCTCGCCGAACGGGCGATTTGCGACCTGGTCGTGGTTCTGGATGCAGTAGACGAACTGGCGCCAGGGCTGTTCGCGAGCTTTCGTGCCACGGGGGATGGCGGTTACGAGGTCGGGCTGGCCTTCGTAGAGGAAGCCCTGGGTGATGACGCGCGCCAGTTCCTCCGCCGTGCCTTCGAAGCTGGCGAGGTAGCCTTCGCGCTCGGGCTGGAGGATGTTTTTCACCACGTGATGGAAGTCGTCGGCCCAGACGCCGTCCATCCCGTAACCGCCTCGTTCGACCGGGCGGAGGTAGGTGACATCGTTTTCGTGGGACTCGGCGAAGAGGTACTTATCCCGGCCGTTGCGTGCGAAGGGTCGAAGGGCTTCGCGCATTTCGGCAAGGATATGCACGGGGCTTTCGTCGAAGATCACGTGAGTGGCGTCGAGACGGAAGCCATCGACATGGTATTCGGCCACCCAGTGGAGGAGGTTTTCGATGAAGAACTGCCGCACCGCCTCCGAGTGCTCACCGGCGAAGTTGATCGCGCCGCCCCAGGGGGTGCGGTGGCGTTGGGTCAGGTAGTAGGGCGAGTAGACACCGGTGTAGTTTCCATCGGGGCCGAAGTGGTTGTAGACCACGTCGAGGATGACGGCGAGGCCAGTCGCATGGGCGGCGTCGACCAGGCGCCGGAGGTCATCGGGGCGGCCGTAGGCCTCGGAAGGGGCGAAGAGGGCAGCCCCGTCGTAGCCCCAGTTGCGGCTACCGGGGAACGCCGCGACCGGCATGAGTTCGAGCGCAGTAACCCCAAGCTCCTTCAGGCGGGGCAGTTCGTGGATGGCGGCAGCGAAGGTGCCGCCGACGGTGAGGGTGCCGATGTGACATTCGTAGATGACAAGATCGGCCGGATCGGGCGGGACGAAGGTGTCGTGGTCCCAGCGGAAGGCGCGAGGGTCGATGACCTCTGACGGTCCGTGGACGCCCGCGGGCTGGAAGCGCGAGCAGGGGTCTGGATAGGGAGTGCCATCGACCTGGAAGCGGTAGCGCCGACCGGCAGCGACGCCCTCCACGCGAGCGGACCAATATTCGCCGGAACGCTCCATCGGGTAGATGGTCTCGCGGCCCTCGTCATACAGGACGAGCGAGACAGCGCGCGGGGCGGGCGCCCAGACGCGGAAGACCGTGGCGCCATCATCGACTATGGCGCCGAGCGATGGGCGCCAGGGAGTGGTCATGCAGGCGACTCCGGGGATGCCAGGACGGCGAAGGGGAGGGGCGAGAGGATGTCAGCGCAGCGCGTTTCAGCGCCGGATTCGATGCGTTCGCCCGTGAGCAGATTGCGCCACGACCCGGCTCCGGGCAGGCAGAGAGCGGTATCGCCCCATGC
>DATBWD010000134.1:0-3355 GCA_036515015.1 Tepidiformaceae bacterium | reverse complement strand
CGGCGGGGTCGCACCACTTCAGTGCGGTGAACTCCCCATCCAGGGGCTCGAGCTTCCCACCGGCAACCCGCCCCCGGAACCAGATGCCGACGGTCTGCTTCTCCCGGTTGTGAAAGTTCGAATGGACCGCCAGCACCTCCTCCGTCTCCACCACCAGCCCCGTCTCCTCGCGGAACTCGCGCTTCGCCGCTGCTCGCACGTCCTCGTCCCATTCCACATAACCACAGGGGATGCACCAATGCCCGGCGTAATCGCCTCGCGCCCGCCGGCCCATCAGCACCCGGCCCTCCTCGTCCTGCAACACCACGGCGACCCCAACCGCCGGGTTGCGATAGCGCACATGCCCGCAGTTGCTGCAAATCGGATGCGTGCTCCCCACCCGCGGCCAGATCACCAGAGGGTGACCGCACCGCGGGCAATAGGCATGGAAACTCCCGAAGTCCGCCTTCCGCATCCGCGCCGTCCGCCTGTCCGTGCCCACCCTTTGAGCCTACGCGACTTGCAGGCCGCCCGGAAGCCGGTAAGCTCTTAAGACCGTGCCCCGAACCCGTATCACCGTCCTTGGCAGTTGTATGCTCGACCTGGTCGTCCGCGTTCCGCGGCTGCCGCTGCCCGGCGAGACGCTCATCGCTCGCGGCCTCGAAATGTTCGTTGGCGGCAAAGGCGCAAACCAGGCGATCGCCGCGAAGCGCCTTGGCGCCGAACGGGTCACCCTCCTCGGCCGCGTTGGCGCCGATGCCTTCGGCGAACGTGTCATCGCCGCCCTCGCCGAAGACGGGATCGATGTCACCCATGTCGCCCGCGACCCCTCGGTCGCTACCGGCACGGCCATCCCCATGGTCCTTGACGACGGCGGCAACAGCATCATCTCCGTCCCCCTCGCGAACATGGCGATGACTGTCGCCCAGGTCGAAGCGGCTGCCGATACCATCCGCCACTCCGATGCACTCCTCCTCCAGTTCGAAGTGCCGATGGAGTGCAACATCGCCGCGGCCCGCATCGCTCGCGAGGCATCCACCCCGGTCTTCCTCAACACCGCACCAGTCGCCTGGTTGCCGGATGACCTCCTCGCCCTGACGACGGTCCTGATTGCCAACGAGGTCGAAGCCGCCGCGCTCGCCCCGGGCTCACCACGCACGGAACAGCAGCAGGCCCTCGCGTTCGCCGCTGCCGGAGTCCCCGTGACAGTCGTCACCCTTGGCCGCCGGGGAGCCCTCCTTGCCACCTCCGCTGGCCTTACACGCATACCGCCATTTCCCGTGGAGGCGGTCGACACGGTCGGCGCCGGCGATGCCTTCTGCGGCGCACTCGCCCTCGCCATGGCCGAAGGCAAGAGCCGCGAAGAGGCCGCACGCTTCGCCTCTGCCGCGGGAGCAGTCACTGCCACGAGGCCCGGCGCAGCCTCCTCCCTCCCCGCACGCGCCGAGGTCGAACAGCTCCTCAGCATCGCGTATTGACATTCCCTTAGCCGCTCACTAACGATAGGGGCAGATGTTCTCGGGGCGAGGTGAAATCCCTCACCGGCGGTGATAGCCCGCGACTCCGCTTCGGCGGACTGACCCGGTGAAATTCCGGAGCCGACGGTTACAGTCCGGATGGGAGAGGACACAGCGATGCGGCCTGGCGCTTCAGGCCCGCCGCCGCGCATTCGCGCACCCTTCTTCCGCTCCCGGCTCGTCAATCCTTGCGAGAAGGCAGCGAACATGATGTCCGTCCAGCCAGCAACCAGCGGCCTCCTGGCCGCCTCAGCGCCGGGGCCTGTCCCACCAACGTGCACCGTCGCCCGGTTTCTCCGGTCTCGATTGGCAGAGGCCTAGCCCCATGTTTACCGGGATCGTCGAAGAAGTCGGGACCGTCGTCGAAGCCCGCGAGGGCATGCTCCGCATCCGCGCGCCACACATCCTCGGCGACGCCAACCTCGGCGACTCCATCGCCATCAACGGCGTCGACCTCACTGTCGCCGAGATCGACGGCGACGTCTTCTTCGCCAACCTCATGCCCGAAACCTACCGGCGCTCCAACCTCGGCGAACTCCGCGAAGGCGACATCGTCAACCTCGAACGCAGCGTCCGCCCCTCCGACCGCCTCAGCGGCCATATCGTCCGCGGCGTGGTCGAAGGCGTCGGCGCCCTCGCCTCCATGACCCCCGAAGGCGACGCCATCATCGTCCGCATCAACGCCCCGAAGGATCTCCTTCGCTACATGGTGGTCAAAGGCCCCGTCTGCATCGACGGCATCAGCCTCACCATCATCGCCAAAGACCAGGACAGTTTCTCGGTCTCCATCGTCCAGTACACGCAGGAACACACCAACCTGGTCAGGCGCCAGCCGGGCGATCGCCTGAACCTCGAAACCGACATCATCGCCCGCTACATCGAACAGTTCGTCACGGAGCAGAGGGAGCAGTAGCCATGGAACGAGACCCGGTGATGGCCACCGTCGAGGAAGCCATCGATGAGTACCGGCGCGGAAAGTTCGTCATCATCACCGACGACGAAGGGCGCGAGAACGAGGGTGACCTCTGCATCGCCGCCCAGTTCGTCACGCCCGAATCCATCAACTTCATGGCCAAGTATGGCCGCGGCCTGATCTGCGTCTCACTCACCGAAGAACGCGTCGAAGAACTCAAACTCCCGATGATGGTCGAGGAGAACGACTCCCACTTCGGCACGCCGTTCACCGTCTCGGTCGAAGCCCGCACAGGCGTCTCCACGGGCATCAGCGCCCCCGACCGCGCCCGCACCGTCCAGGTCCTCATGGACCCCACCACAAAGCCCGAGGACCTCGTCCGCCCCGGGCACATGTTCCCGCTTCGCGCGCGCAAGGGCGGCGTCCTCGTCCGCGCCGGCCAGACCGAAGCCAGCGTCGACCTCTGCAAGCTCGCCGGGCTCTACCCGGCTGCAGTCATCTGCGAAATCATGAAGGCCGACGGCGAGATGGCGCGAATGCCCGACCTCACCCGCTTCGCCCGTCGCCACGGTCTCCGCATCCTCACAACGAACGACCTCATAAAGTACCGCCTCCGCCACGAACGCCTCGTCCACCGCGTCGCCGAGACGAAACTCCCCACGCCGAACGGCGAAATGATGATCCTCGCCTACCGCGCCGACAACGACCCCGCAGAGCACGTTGCCGTCGTGAAGGGACCGATCGACCCGGAGAAGCCCGTCCTCGTGCGCGTCCACGACCAGTGCGTCACGGGCGATGTCTTCGATTCCATGCGCTGCGACTGCGGCGAGCAGAAGGACCGCGCCCTCCGCATGATCGCCGAGGAGGGCGGCGTCTTCCTCTACATGCGCCAGGAAGGGCGCGGCATCGGCCTCCACAACAAACTCCGCGCCTACGAACTCCAGGA
>DATBWD010000133.1:0-12020 GCA_036515015.1 Tepidiformaceae bacterium | reverse complement strand
TGGTAGCCACCGACAACCGGTTCAACGTCACGGCCCTCGAGGCGCCGCCGGAAACCGATGTGACATTCACGGTCAGGAACGACGGCCGGTCGCCGCACAACCTCGCGTTCTATACCGACTCTTCAGCCTCAACGCCACTTGTGGACCCCGGTTCCATCGGCGACCTTTTGCGGGCCGGTGACACCGCCGAAGTGGCGTTCACCACGCCGGCCGCCGGATCCTATTTTTTCCAGTGCGATTTCCATCCGACGGAGATGCGGGGGACGTTCGAAGTGAAGGAAGGCGCGCCCGTCCCGGGAGGGTAGGCTTCACGAAGTCGCCAGCACGAAGAGAGCGCAGCCGAACGGCTGCGCTCTTGGTTTTCTCGGCCGCCCCCCGTGGCTACTCGAATGCGCCGTCCGCGAGGAGGCTGATGAATTCCTCCTCACTGAGGCCGATGAGGTCGCGGTAGACGTACTCGTTGTCTTCGCCGAGTAGCGGTGCGGCCTTGGTCAACTCGGCGGGAGTCTTGGAGAGCTTGAAGGATGGGCTGTCGTAGGTCCGGTCGCCCATCACCGGGTGCTTGAGCATCCAGTAGTGCTTGCGGTGCCGCATTTGGGGGTCGTTCTGCAACGCCTCCGGTGAGCGGACGATCCCGCAGGGCACGCCGAACTCTTGCATGACCCGGAAGACCGTGCTGGAGCGCATCTCGGCGCAGTACATCGAGAGGTGCCAGTCGATCTCTTTCTGCTCGTTCAGGCGCTGCCAGCGGCGTCGCATGCGTTCCAGGTCGCACCACTCGGGTCTGCCGAGGGCGGCCTTGAATCGTTCCCAGTCTTTCTCGGTGAAGCAGGCGATGACGACGTACTTGCCATCCTTGCAGCGGTAACAGCCATGGGGCGCCGCTTCGGGGTCGCGATTGCCCATGCGGCTCTGCTCGTGGCCGTTAGCCGTCCAATCGAGGATGGCCGTGCCAAGGCCATGGATGGCCGCTTCCATCTGGCCGAAGTCCAGGTACTGCCCCTTGCCGGTCCGGCGACGGTAGTCCAACGCTGCTATCAATGCCACGGCAGCGAAGTGCGGGACCAGGAAGTCTGTGTAGGCGATTCCCGTGCCGATTGGAGGGCCATCCGGCCAGCCCGTGAGATGGTTGTACCCGCTTGCCGCCTGGAGGACATGCCCGTAGCCCATGTAGCTCGCCCACGGGCCGGTCTGGCCGTAGAGGGGCATTGAGATCATTAGCAGGTCCGGCCGAACCTGCCTGAGTTGTTCATAGTCGAGGCCGAACCTGGCGAGCGTGCCGGGCGTGAACGACTCGGTCACCACGTCACATTCGGCAACCAGGCGCTTCACCAGCTCCGGCCCGCGCGGGTGCTTGAGATTGACTGACATCCCCAGCTTCGAGCTGTTGAAGTTCGCGTAGTAGCCGGAGCGGTCGATACCGGGCTCGTCGTCCACAAACGGGCCCACACGCCGTAGTGCCTCAGGGTAGGTGCTCGATTCGACGCGGATGACCTCAGCGCCGTGGTCGGCCAGGTACTTGGAGACGGTGGGACCAACGCCCACCCAGGCCATGTCGGCCACGCGCAGGCCCCTGAACGGCTTCTCTAGCGTCTGGTTCCGTTTCGGGGGGGTCACAGTACGAGCCTCATCTTCAGGCGGCGGAGGTCGGCGGCATCGAGGTCGAGTAGCTCCCCGTAGACCTGCGCATTGTGTTCGCCGATGTGCGGCGCCCGGCCGCGATGCATGGCGGGCGTCTCGGAAAAGCGGAACGCCGGGCCCGGGTAGAGGAACGACTCGCCGAGGTCTTCGTGGCGGACCCAAACCCAGAAGTCTCGGGCGCCAAGCTGCTTGCTTTCCACAATCTCACGCGGCCCGAAGACGGGCGCCCATCCAAAGCCCCGGCGCTGCGCCTCGGCCACCAGTTCTTCCTTCTTGCGCGAGCGGCAGAAACGAGCGAGGGTCTCCTCGACGAGCGTGCGCTCGCCTTCTTCGAGCGGCATGAGGGCAGAAAGCTTCGTCCTCCACTCGGGCGAATCAAGGTCACCAGCCTCACCCTGCTCGGCGAGCCAGTCGATGGCCACGTTCGCCTGCAGTCCCTGCAGGCCGCCTATCTGGAGGCAGGTAACCCAGCCATCAGCCGTCTCGTAGAGATAGCGTGGCCCCTGGATCCCCGCGACGTTGCGCCGGATTCCCGGGCCCGAGATGTTGATCTGGCGGATGTCCCAGGTCTGCTGGGCGTTATCCATGGCGTTGGCCATGGCCTCCTGCATCGACACGTCGACATGCTGCCCGATTCCGCCGTTCACTCCGCGCGCGTAGAGCGCGACCGTCGCTCCGACGGCGGCCTGGGCGTTCACCTGCGCGTAGGCCTGGGGAGCAGTCGTCCGCACCGGGCCATGTTCGGGGTCGCCGTTCAGGTGCATATGCCCCCCCATCGCAGACCCAACGATGTCCGTGGCGAGCATGTTTCGGTAGGGGCCTGTCTGGCCGAAGTTGGTGACACTGACCACGATGACGCCCGGGTTGAGCGAACTGAGCGTGCGGTAGTCGAGACCCATCTCAGCCGCCCTCCCCGGGGGGAACGTCTCGACAACGACGTCGGCCTGGGCCGCCAGTTTTCGTGCCAGTTCTCGCCCGGGTTCGAGCCGCAGTTCGCACGTGACCGAGCGTTTGCCCGCGTTCATGGCCCACCAGTAGAGGCTCGTGTTCGGACCGGCCTCGCCCCGGAAAAAGGGCCCGTTGTGACGAGTCGGATCCCCTTCCCGTGGTTCGACCTTGATGACGTCGGCGCCGAGTTCGGCCAGTAGCCTTGTGCAAAGCTGGCCCTTCTCATCCGCGAAGTCGAGGACGCGGTAGCCGGCGAGGGGCCCGTTGGGATGAGGCAACGGCACCGGCGGAGGCTCAGGATTCATGTGTCACTGTTCTACCGGTTTCGCGGACGGGGTTCAACGTCGCAAGCTCTTAGCCGATGCGCGCGAGGATGGCTGGAAGGTCCTCTCCTGAAGCGAGTCCACCATCCAGCCCGGCTTCGATCCGGCGAAGCAGACCATCGAGGCCCCAGCGCCGTTCGGCGGAAATGAACGCGATGTTCGCGGGCGCTTTTCCAGCCTCGTGAAGGAGCGCCTCTGCCGCTTCCACACTGCGCACCTTCGTCCCATCTGTCTGCTCAAGGAGGTCGACCTTGTTGAGAGCAAGCAGCGTCGGTTTCTCCGCGACGCCGAGGTCGCGAAGCGTTGCATCGACAGTCTGGACGTGCTCGAACGAATTCGGATGGGCGACGTCGATGACGTGCAACAGCAGGTCGGCTTCCTCGAGTTCTTCGAGCGTCGCCCGGAAGGCGGCCACAAGATCCGTTGGGAGTTTCTGGATGAACCCGACGGTGTCGGTCAGGAGCACCGTCTCACCGGAGGGCAGACGGATCCGCCGGGTGACGGGGTCGAGAGTGGCGAAGAGCCTGTCCTCGGCGAGGATGTCGGCCCCGGAAAGTGCTCGCATGAGCGTCGACTTCCCTGCGTTCGTGTAGCCGACAAGCGCCACCACCGGCATGCCGCTGCGTTGACGGCGCCGGCGATAAAGCGACCGCTGGGTCCGGACGTCTTCGAGGTCGCGCTTAATCTTCGCAATGCGCGCCCGGATGAGACGCCGGTCAGTCTCAATCTGCGTCTCGCCGGGGCCGCGTGTGCCAATGGCGCCCTCCATTCGCTCGAGGTGGCTCCATTGGCCCGCCAGGCGTGGCAGCAGGTACTGCATCTGTGCGAGAGCGACCTGCAGGCGGCCCTCCCGGGTGTGTGCCCTCGTGGCGAAGATGTCGAGAATGAGCGCCGTGCGGTCGATGACCTTGACGTTCAGCGCCCGTTCGAGGTTGCGCTGCTGGGACGGCGACAGTTCGTCGTCGAAGATGACAACGTTCGCGCCCTGCTCGCGGCTGCTCCCGACCAACTCTTCGAGTTTGCCCTTGCCGATGTAGGTCGCGACGTTCGGGTGGTCGAGCTTTTGCGTCGTCGAGCCGACCACCTCGGCACCCGCCGTCCGAGCGAGTTCGGCGAGTTCGAGGATGGATTCGTCGGCGGGAAGCAGTGCGCCGTTCGCGTCAGCGGCCACGAGGAAGGCTCGGTCCCTGGTTGCGGCGGTCGAATGCAGGGTTCGTTTCGGCATTGGTTCTATCAAGCGTACCGACTTGGCGCCGCCCCGGCGACCCAGAGCGGCCGATGCTCGGAACCGCGATCTCCGTTACGTTGAGCTTCATGTTGGCGAAGGCGGCCGCACAGCTTCTTCGTGGGTTCTGCATGGGCAGCGCCGACGTCGTTCCCGGCGTGTCGGGCGGCACCGTCGCATTCGTCCTCGGGATTTATGAGCAACTCATCGCCAACGTGCGACAAGGTGCGCTGGTCCTCGCCTCGGCGTTGCGGCTAAACCCGCGAGCAGCAGCCGACCACTTCCGGCGAATCGACTGGCTGTTCCTGGTGCCGCTGCTCGCGGGCATCGGGATTGCCATCGTTTCCCTCGCCCACACGATCGAAACCCTGCTCGACGAGCAGCCGGTCGGGATGGCGGCGTTGTTCTTTGGGTTCGTCGCAGCATCTATTTATGTCGCATGGAGCGGGCTTAAGAACCGGGACATCGAACGGCTGGCCGTCCTGGTCCTCGTGGCGATCCTCACGTTCTTTGTGCTCGGCTTCCGGTCCGGGACCAACGACGACCCGGCTCTGTGGTTTGTCCTCGTTGCCGGCTCCATCGCCATCTGCGCGATGATCCTGCCCGGGATTTCCGGTTCGTTCGTGCTCCTGATGATCGGCCTCTACGACTACATCCTTTCGGCTTTGAACGACCGGGACCTCGTCGTCATCGGGGTGTTCCTCGTCGGGGCGGTCGCGGGCCTCGCGCTCTTCTCGTCGCTTCTCGGCTGGATGCTGCGCCGTCACCACGACACGGTGCTGGCCGCGCTCATCGGCCTGATGGCGGGTTCGCTGCGAGTCCTCTGGCCGTGGCCGGATGGGACGGACACCGCGAAACTCTCGTGGCCGGCAGCCGATGACATCCTTGTGCCGGTGGCGCTGGCACTCGTCGCCTTCGCTCTTGTCATCGGGCTTTCGGAATTGAGCCGGCGCGCGACCAGCGCCCGACGCCCAGCAGCTTCCCCGCCGCCCACCCCGGCCGGGGAGTCGGAGCGACCCTAGAGCCCTTTCCAGGCCTCGAGACGCTTCAGTCCTTCTTCGAGCCGGTCGTCTGGCGTGGTGACCGAGAGCCGGATATAGCCCTCGCCCTGCTCTCCATAGCCGCGGCCGGGTGTGACGACCACCGAGCAGTCTTCGATAAGCCGAGCGGCATACTCGGCGCTGGTGACGCCGCCGGGCAGCTTTGCCCAGACATAGAGCGACGCCTTCGGCGTGTCCACTTCGAGCCCGATGCTTCTCAACACCTCGACCATCCGATCCCGGCGCTTCTGGTAGATGCGGTTGTGCTCATCGATCGCCTCCTGGGGCCCGTAGACCGCGTCGATCGCCATGCGTTGGATGGCCTGGGGAATCCCGCTATCGACGTTGGACTTGACGCGCATCAGGGCGTCGACGAGGGTTGCATTGCCGACCACCATGCCGATCCGCCAACCGGTCATGTTGTAGATCTTCGACCACGAGTTGAACTCGACGGCGACATCGCGAGCGCCCGGCACCTGGAAGATCGAAATCGGCTTGTAGCCGTCGTAGGTGACGTCGCAGTAAGGGTTGTCGTGGCAGATGACCACGTCATGGCGCTTCGCCCAGGCAACAGCCTTCTCGAAGAAGTCGAACTCCGCGACCGCGCCCGTGGGGTTATTCGGATAGTTGAGCCAGATCACCTTCGCCTTGCGGGCAACGTCGACCGGAATGGCGTCGAGGTCGGGCTTCCAGCCGCCCTCGCGGGTGCAGGGCAGGCGATAGCTCGTGCCGCCCGCAAACATCGTGCCGATCTCGTAGACCGGGTAGCCGGGGTCGGGCACCAGCGCGACGTCGCCGGGATCGATGAGGCAGAGCGCCATATGGGCGATGCCTTCCTTCGAGCCGATGAGGGGGAGCGTCTCTTTGAACGGGTCGAACTTTACCTCAAAGCGCCGGTCGTACCAGTCGGCGATGGCCCGGCGCAGTTCGGGCAGACCCTCGGACTCGGGGTACCGGTGGTTGGCGGGATCGTCGGCGGCGCGGTGGAGCGAATCGAGGATGTGTTGCGGGGTGGGAATGTCCGGGTCGCCAATCGCGAACGTGACGATGTCGTGCCCCTCCGCTCGCTTGGCGGCGATCTTCTTCGAGATCTCGGCGAAGAGATACGGCGGGAGAGACTCCACGCGGTTCGCGAGTTTCATGTTGTCATCCTGGATTAGAGTCTGGTGCGCAGCGAAGAATCTTCGGCCACGGCGGCCGGCCGATCGTACCATCGGTCCGGCTCACAGCCACGCCGATCTATGCGTCACTCGAGCAGCGGCCACTCGGCATCGAACACACGCACGGCCGGGCCGCTCATGAACACCGGGCCTTCGCCGCCCCATTCCAGCGTCAGGTCGCCGCCGGGGAGCGAATCGACGATTCGGCCGCCGGTAAAACCACGGAGGCGGGAAGCAGCGCAGACTGCGGTCGCACTCGTGCCTGAGGCCAGTGTTATGCCCGACCCCCGTTCCCAAACGCGATGCTTGACGTGCTCGCTCGAGAGGACCTGGACGACCTGGAAGTTCACCCGGCGCGGGAACAGGGGGTGGTTCTCGACCAGTGGTCCGATGCGTTCCAGCGGGAACTCGTCCGGGTCGAAGTCAACGTAGTGGATCGCGTGCGGGTTGCCGACGCTCACGAGGGTCAGTTTCAACTCCTCGCCGCCGACCGACACGGGAAGGTCAATGACCGGCCCGGGACCTTCGACATTGGCCGGCAGGCTCGATGGCTCGAAGTTCGGCGGCCCCATGTCCACGCGAGCACCGGTGACCACTCCGTGTTCGCGAAAGAGCGTCAGTGTCTTTATTCCGGCGAGGGTCTCGACGGTCACCTCGTCTCTGTCCCCGGGCACGAGACCTTCTTCAATGCCGAACTTCACCAGGCAACGGATACCGTTCCCGCACATCTCCGCTTCGGAACCGTCTGCATTGAACATGCGCATTCGCATATCCGCCAATTCAGACGGCAACGCGAGGATGAGGCCGTCGGAGCCAATGCCAAAGTGCCGGTCACTGACTTTGCGGGAGATTTCCGCCCAGTCACGGTTACGGTCAGGGACGACATACACGTAGTCGTTGCCAAGGCCGTGCATCTTGGTCACACGCATAGGGGAAGTGTACCAGACGGCTAGCGGCGGGAGCCCCGGATGGTGTTCGTGCAGGCGCCGGTGAAAATGTTCGCGTGAAGGTCGATGTCGTCCGCGTCGCGCACCCACTGGATGCGCCGGTCGTCGCGCCTGAACCACTGCATCTGCCGCCGCGCGAGGCGGCGCGTCGCCCGTTTCGTCTGGGCCATGGCCTCATCGAGCGATAGTTCGCCGGCAAGGTGGCGGATCACCTCGGAGTAGCCAATGGACGACATCGCCGGCGCTGCAGCCGGTACACCGGAATCAAGCAGAGCCCGAACCTCATCGACAAATCCGGCCCCGAACATCGCGTCGACCCGGCGGTCTATCCTCGCATCGAGTTCGTCGCGCGGCACGTCGATCCCGAAGAGCAGGTACTCGAAGTCTGGCTTGCCTTTGGTCTGCCAGGTGCTTATCGGCACCCCGGTGTGGTGGTGGACCTCGATGGCACGGACCACTCGCCTGATGTTCCGCGCGTCGATGCGATCGGCCGCATCGGGGTCCACGGCGCGGAGCCGGTCGTGGAGTGCCTCCGGGCCATTCTCGGCCGCGAAGTCTGCCAGGGAGCGACGCAGATCGCGATCGGGTGGCACCTCCGGCACCTGCCAGTCTTCGAGCAGCGCCCAGACATACTGGCCGGTCCCGCCAACCAGCCAGCCGAACGTGTCACGTGCCCAGAGTTCTTCGAGCACGGCCCGCACGTCGCGTTTGTAGAGCGCGAGGCTGTACTCCTGGGCCGGATCGACGATGTCGTACAGGTGGTGCCGGACAGCCCTGCGCTCGTCGGCAGCCGGCTTCGCCGTCCCGATGTCCATCCCGCGATAGATCTGGCGGCTGTCCGCGTTCACAATTTCGCCGCCGAGCCGCCCGGCGAGCTCCAGCGCGATGGCCGACTTCCCCGACGCGGTCGGGCCGACAATCGCGACGAGGCGGCGAAGCATCACTTCCGGGCCGCCGCAACAATCGCCAGGAACTGGTCAGCCTTGAGGGATGCCCCACCGACGAGCGCGCCATCGATGTCGGGCTGAGCGAGCAGTTCCGCCGCATTCTCCGCGTTCACGCTGCCACCGTACTGGATCCGGATCCTGCTGGCGACGTTACCGCAGAGTGACTGCAGCAGGCCACGAATGAAGGCACACGCTTCCTGAGCCATCTCTGGCGTGGCCGTCTCGCCAGTGCCGATGGCCCATACCGGCTCATAGGCGACCGTCACCCTCTCGGTCAGGTCGATGCCCTGCAAGCCACCATTGACCTGCCGGGCCAGGACATCCTCGGTGCGGCCCGACCGCCGTTCATCGAGCAGTTCGCCCACACAGACGATGGGGTCGAGAGTCGATGCGAGGACCGCCTTCAGCTTCCTGTTCACGGTCTCGTCGGTTTCCCCGAAGAATTGCCGGCGTTCGCTGTGCCCGATAATCACGTACCGGCAATAGTCCTCGAGCATCGCGATGCTAACCTCACCGGTAAAAGCGCCCTTCGGCTCCCAGTAGACATCCTGGGCTCCGACCGCCACGGGATGGCCGCGCAGGACGTCCTGCACCGGTCCCAGGTGGGGGAACGGCACACACACTGCGACATCGACGCCGTCCCCGTCGAATCCCTCGCCCACGGCCTTCGCCAGGTCAAGCGCCTCGGCGCGGGTGGTGTTCATCTTCCAGTTCCCGGCAATGAAAGGGACGCGCAAGGTCATGCTCCGTATTTCTGGAAACGCATGGCGTGGGCCATGGCAAGCGGCATGATGTCGACAGCCGGGAAGGTGCCGAGGCTGCCCTTCAGGCATTCGACTTCCGTGAAGTGGGTGGCATTGCCACGCCGCGCGTACCTCGAGTGAAGCAGGAACGGTACGGGGTGCCAGGAGTGGGCCGCCATCAACGACGGTGTCGAATGGTCGCCGGCAATCATGAAGACGTCGGGCTCCAACCCGAGGAACTCAGGAACATGGCGATCGAATTCCTGGACCGCGTGGCACTTTCGCTCGAAGTCGCCATCTTCCCCGGCCGCGTCGGTGTACTTGTAATGCACGAAGAAGTAGTCAAAGTCGTCCCACCGCTCCCGTAGCACCCGGAGCTGATCCTCGATACCTCCCGGGCAGGGAAGCGACTCCATGCCTGCCAGCTTCGCGAGGCCCCTGTACATCGGGTAAACCGCGAGCGCAGCGGCCCGAACCTTCCAGATCTGCGGAAACTGCGGGAGGTCCGGATACTTCGCAAAGCCGCGCAACATCAGGCCATTCGCCTGCGGCTCACTCGCAACGATTTCCCGAGCCTTGAGGACGAACTCGTTCACCACGTCTGCCGTCCGGTCCGCTCCCCTGGCAAGAGCGAGAGCGTCGAGCGGCGGCACTCCGACCACCTGCGGGTCCGTCGTCGAGACGTGGTCGTCGAGTCCCTCGCCACGAAGGACGAGGACGAAGCGATGCTCTCGCACGGGCTCGACGAAAATCTCGACGCCCGGGATACGAATGTCCCGGAGGCGTTCGACGATCTTCGCCGAGATCTCCGTTGCCACCCGCCCTGCTCTGCGATCGATAATCCGGCCGTCGGTGTCGAGCGTGCAGAAGTTGCCACGGGCTGCCACGTCATTCGGCCCGAGGTCGAAGTCGATACCGACCGCTTCGAGGACACCGCGGCCAATGTCGTAGCGGTACGGGTCGTAGCCGAAGAGAGCGAGATGGCCCGGCCCACTCCCGGGTGTTATCCCGGCACCGACCGGGACGGAAAGCCCAACTTCGGAGCCGCCGACGAGCTTGTCGATGTTCGGGGTGTCGGACTGTTCCAGTTCGCTCCGCAGGGTTTCGGGACGGGCGAGACCCCCCAGTCCATCGAGGACACAGAGGACGATCTTGGTAGTGTTGGATTGCGCGAGCCGGTTAGCGAGTTCGAAGTCCACGGACACCCATCTTACGGATGCTCGCCGCTCCATGCGACGGCGTTATCGATCTGGCGGGGCGGACGCTCAGGCGTCGATCAGCGCCGCGACACCGGGCAATTCGCGACCCTCGAGCATTTCGAGCGATGCGCCGCCGCCCGTCGAAACATGGGTAAATCGGTCCTGGAGCCCGAGTTGAGCAACGACGGCGGCGGTCTCTCCACCACCCACGACGGTGACCGCATCGAGATTCGCTATCGCCCGGGCGAGGCCGAATGACCCGGCAGCGAATTTGTCCATTTCGAAAACCCCCATGGGCCCGTTCCAGACGACTGCCCGGGCACGCTTCAGGGCGCGCGCATACGCGGCCACGGTCTCGGGACCGATGTCGAGGACCATGTATCCACGGGGGATTTCGTGCACCTTTCGCGTTTCGGTATCAGCGTCCTCGGCAAACTTGCTGGCGGCCACGACATCGACAGGGAGCAGGACTTCGAGGCCTCGCTCGGCGGCGTCGGCAAGGATCCGGCGGGCAATTTCCACCTGTTCGTCCTCGACGAGGGACATTTGCACATTGACGCCGTTCGCCTTGAGGAACGTGTTGGCCATACCGCCGCCAAGGACGAGGATGTCCAGCTTCGGCAGGAGGTTATTGATCGCTGCGATCTTCGAACTGACCTTGGCGCCCCCCACGACCGCCGCGAACGGCTTCGGGGGGTCGGCCACGAGCGCGCTCAGGTAGCGGACTTCCTTCTCCATCAGGAAGCCCGCCACGGCCGGGAGGTAATGCGTAACGCCCTCGGTGGAGGCATGGGCCCGGTGGGCCGCCCCGAATGCGTCGTTCACGAATACGTCCGCGAGCGACGCTAACTGACGCGCAAACTCCGGGTCGTTCTTCTCTTCTTCGGGATGGAACCGAAGGTTCTCCAGCAACAGGACCTGGCCTTCTCGGAGCGACGAAACCGCCATCTCAGCTTGCTCGCCCACACAGTCCTCGGCGAACAGCACGTTGAGATCGAGCAGGTTTGCCATGCGCCCCGCGACGGGCGCCAGCGACAGTGCCTCGTCACGTCCCTTTGGCCGGCCCAGGTGCGAACAAACGATCACGCCGGCGCCATGTTCGAGCAGATACTTGATGGTCGGCAGCGACTCGCGAATTCGCGTGTCGTCGGTCACGCGCCCACCCTCGAGAGGCACGTTCAGGTCGGCACGGACGAGCACCCGCTTCCCCGAGACGTCGATGTCGCGGACCGTCTTCTTGCCAATCCCGGATGGCTCGTTGGTCATCGGCGGGCTGACTCTGAGCCGATGCCGTCGCGCTCCACGGCCATCAGCTTTTCGACGCGGCGTTCGTGACGTCCGCCTTCGAACTGGTTTTCGAGAAACGCGCGCAGGATATCCTCAGCGACGCCACGGCCGATCTCCCAGGCGCCGAGAGCAAGCATGTTTGCGTCCACATGCTGGCGCGCCCGCGCCGAGCCCCAACTGGTGTGGCAAAGAGCGCAACGGATGCCCGGTACCTTGTTGGCCGTGATGCTGATGCCAACCCCATTGCTGCAAATGACCACGCCAAGGTCGGCGCGGCCATCGATCACCGCCTCCGCGGCGGCACGGGCAAAATCAGGGTAATCAACGCTGCTCGGGCCGTCCGTCCCCACATCGAGCGCGGCGTGGCCCATCTCCCGGGCGACCCCCACGAGGAACGCTTTCAGTTCATAGCCGGCATGGTCAGCGCCAAACACGAGTCTCATTGGCGGACACTCCTGGACACCGGTATGTCTCTCAACCCCAGTATACGGGCGATGGTTGCGCGGTCTATCGCGCCCTCCCGGAGGATGCGGGGTTCGGCGCCGGAGCAGTCCACGACC
>DATBWD010000132.1:0-11050 GCA_036515015.1 Tepidiformaceae bacterium | reverse complement strand
CGAGGGCATCCGGGCGGCGCTCATCGAGGGTGAATCGGTGTTCGACCTGTGGCGGACGCTGCTGGGGCTGTTCGTCACGGGGCTCATCCTGATCCCCGTCGGAGTGAAAGGCTTTAGCTGGGGCGAACAGTATGCGAAGCGGACGGGGCGGCTGAAGCGCAGCGGGTGAGCGGCAAAACGAACGAGGCCCTCACAGTGGAGGGCCCCGTTTGTTCGAACCGTGGTGAGGGCTATTCGGCCTCGACTTCGATGTCGTCCTCGTCGGCGCCGACCTGGAAGTCCTCGAGTTCTTCGTCATCGTCGAGACCGACGATCTCGTCGTCATCCCGGAGGGCGGCGAGGAAGGCCGAGCGGCTGCCGGACTCGCGTTCGGCGAGCATGCGCTCGAGTTCTTCCTCTTCCTCGATGAGCAGCGACTCGGGGAGGTCGAGTTCGGCGATGTGTTCGCGGCGGGCGACCTCGATATCGCTGCGGGCGGGGATGAGCTTCCCAATGATGACGTTTTCCTTGAGACCGGCGAGGCGGTCGATTTTGCCCTCGATCGCGGCGTTCGTGAGGACGCGGGTCGTTTCCTGGAAGGAAGCGGCTGCGAGCCACGAATCGGTATTGAGCGAGGCCTTGGTGACGCCAAGGAGGACGGGCTGACCGGTGGCGGGTTCGCCGCCTTCGGCAACGACGGCGTTGTTGATTTCGGTGAACTCCCGCCGGTCGACGAGGTCGCCGGGGAGGAGGCCGGTATCGCCGGGGTGGTCCACCTTGACGCGGCGGAGCATCTGGCGGGTGATGACTTCGATGTGCTTGTCGTTGATGTTGACGCCCTGGGACTTATAGACCTTCTGGACTTCATCAACCATGTACTTGCGGACGGCTTCGGGGCCCTGGATGCCGAGGATGTGTTGCGGGTTGCGAGCACCTTCGGTCAACTGGGCGCCGGCGTTCACCACGTCGCCGTTTTCGACGAGCAGGCGGGCGGCGGCGGGGATCGGGTACTCCCGGTCTTCGCGTTCTTCGTAGACGACCTGGATCTTGCCCTTCTTGGCCGGGATGCGGACGAGGCCCGAGAGGCGAGAAACCACCTGTTCGGCGACTTCCGTCTTCTTGCCGGCGGCGCCGGTGGCGAGGACAGCGCCCTCGTTGACGTGGTCACCATCCTTCACAAGCAGTTCGGCCCTTGCAGGGAGCTGGTACTCCTCGACGTGGGTGAACTGGTTCGTGATGCGGACGACGCGGCGTTCGTTCTCCTGGATGACTTCCACGACGCCGTCGATTTCGCTGATGATTGCCTCGCCCTTGGGGGCGCGGGCTTCGAACAGTTCTTCGACGCGGGGAAGACCGCTGGTGATGTCGGCCGCGCTCGCGACGCCACCGGTGTGGAAGGTACGCATGGTGAGCTGCGTGCCCGGCTCGCCGATGGACTGGGCGGCGATGATGCCGACGGCCGTGCGAAGCTTGACGAGTGCACCGCGGCCAAGGTCCCGGCCGTAGCAGAGGGCACAGATGCCGCGCTCGGCCTCGCAGGACATGGGGGTGCGGACGAGGACTCGCGGGATGCGATGCTCGTCGACTTCGGCGGCGACTCGTTCGGAGATCTCCTCGTTGCGGTCGCAGATGACTTCGCCGGTCTCCTCGTTGGCGATCGGCGCGGCGGCGTAGCGGCCGATAATGCGGTCGGCCATGGTCTCGAGGACGTCGGTTTCATCCTCGCGTTCGATCCAGAGGCCGCCGGTGGTGCCACAGTCGTCTTCGAGGATGATGACGTCCTGGGCGACGTCGATGAGGCGCCGGGTGAGGTAGCCGGAGTCGGCGGTCCTGAGCGCGGTGTCGGCGAGACCCTTGCGGGCGCCGTGGGTGGAGATGAAGTATTCGAGGACGGAGAGCCCTTCGCGGAAGGAGCCGCGAATAGGGAGCTCGATGACGCGACCGTTGGGGTCGGCCATGAGGCCGCGCATACCGGCCATCTGGCGAATCTGGGTGATGTTACCTTTCGTACCGGAACTCGCCATGTAGTTGAGGGAGCCGTATTCGGGCATCCGCTCCTTGATGGCGTTCTCGATCTTCCTGGTGGTTTCGCCCCAGATATCGACGGTGCTCTGGTAGCGCTCTTCCTCGGTGATCAGCCCCATCTGGAACTGTTCGGTGAGGTCGTCGACGCGGGCGTCGGCCTCCTTGAGGAGGGCCGGCTTTTGCTTGGGCACCTGGATCTCGTGGATGGCGATGGTGACGCCGCTGCGTGTGGCGTAGTGGAAGCCGGTGTTCTTGATGCGGTCGACCACTTCGGCGGTCTGTTCGCCACCGAACTCGCGGTAGCAGAGTGCGACGACCCGACGCAGGTTCGGGCGATCCATGCCGTCGTTCTGGTAGGGCAGTTCGGGCGGCAAGATATCGTTGAAGATGATGCGGCCGACGGTCGTTTCGATGAAACGCGTGACGGGGTTGCCGGACGCATCGAGCTCGGGTTCGGTGAGGGCGCCCATCGCCTGGACGGGCCGGTTCGTGCGTACCCGGATGGGCGCGCGAAGGTCGACAACGCCGAGGTCGTGGGCGAGCTTGGCTTCTTCGAAGGAGCCATAGACGCCTTCGGAACTGCGCCCGTTGGGCTCGCGGTAGGCGCCGCGAGCCTGGGCATCGTTATCGGTCATGTAGTAGCAGCCGAGGACCATGTCGAGCGAGGGCGCGACGATGGGGTCGCCGCTGGCCGGCGAGAGGAGGTTGTTGGTCGAGAGCAGGATCTGCTTGGCCTCGGCCACAGCCTCGCGGCTGAGGGGGACGTGGACGGCCATCTGGTCACCGTCGAAGTCGGCGTTGAAGGCCGAGCAGACGAGCGGATGGAGCTGGATGGCCGAGCCTTCGATGAGGACCGGCTGGAAGGCCTGGATGCCGAGCCGGTGGAGCGTCGGCGCGCGGTTCAGGAGGACCGGGCGGTCCTTGATGATTTCGTCGAGGACGTCCCAGACCTCTGGGCGGGCACGTTCGACGATGCGCTTGGCGCTCTTGATGTTATGGGCGAGGCCCTTGGCGACGAGCGAGTGCATGACGAACGGCTTGAAGAGTTCGAGCGCCATCTTCTTCGGGAGGCCGCACTGGTTGAGGCGCAGTTCGGGGCCGACGACGATGACGGAACGGCCGGAGTAGTCGACGCGCTTGCCGAGGAGGTTCTGGCGGAACCGGCCCTGCTTGCCCTTGAGCATGTCGCTGAGGCTCTTGAGCTTGTGGTTGCCGCTCCCGCTGACGGCGCGGCCGCGGCGGCCGTTGTCGATCAGGCTGTCGACGGCTTCCTGGAGCATGCGCTTTTCGTTGCGGATGATGATCTCGGGTGCGCCGAGGTCGAGCAGCCGCTTGAGGCGGTTGTTCCGGTTGATGACGCGCCGGTAGAGGTCGTTGAGGTCGCTGGTGGCGAAGCGGCCGCCATCGAGCTGGACCATGGGGCGCAGGTCGGGCGGGAGCACGGGGAGGACCTGGAAGACCATCCACTCGGGCTTGTTGCCGGAGTCCTGGAGCGCTTCGACAACGTTGAGGCGCTTGGTGGCCTTCTTGCGGCGCTGCCCGCTGGCGGTGAGGATCTCCTGCTTGAGCTTGACGCGCATCTGGTCGAGGTCGACGCGTTCGAGGACCTGGAGGACGGCCTCGGCGCCCATGCCGGCCTTGAAGACGTGGCCGAACAGGTCGGAGAGTTCGCGGTAGCGGGTCTCGGTGAGTAGCACGACGCGGTCGTCGCGGATGGGATCGGCGAGGTCTTCGAGGTCGCGGATGCGCTCGCGGTACTGGTCTTCGACTTCTTCGCGGAGGGCCTTTTCGCGCTCCTGGAGGGGGTGGAGTTCGTCGTAGAGGGCGGCCTTCGCGTCGTCGAGGGCGGAGTCGGCGAGGAGGCTCTCGGCCGCCTTCATCTTCTCCGTCTCCTTGTCGAAGGCGATCAGCTTCTTGTCGCCCTCGCGCTGGACGCGGGTGACGGTGGCCTTGGTGACCTTGATGCCGGCTTCGAGGATGACATCGCCGACGAGCGAGATTTCGCGTTCGAGGGGACTGCCCTGGGCGGCTTCGGCGGCCTCGACGGCGCGGGCGACCGCCGCTTCGAGGGCATCGCGCGAGATTTTGCGCTCGGCTTCGATGCGGGACTGCTGCTCGCCCACCTTCGTTTGGAGTTCGGCGTTGGCCTGTTCGAGTTCGGCTTCGAGCTTTTCGCGACGGGGGCGAATATCGGCGACACGCTCTTCGACGACCTTGCCCATCTCGGAGTGGAGGTGGTCAAGCTCGCGATGTCGCGCCTCGTCATCGACCTCAGTGATCATGTACTGGGCGAAGTAGAGGACGCGTTCGAGGTTGCGGGGCGAGATATCGAGGAGCAGGCCGAGCTTGCTAGGAGTGCCCTTGACGAACCAGATATGGCTCACCGCGCTGGCGAGTTCGATGTGGCCCATGCGCTCGCGGCGAACCTTGGCGCGGGCGACTTCGACGCCGCACTTGTCGCAGATGATGCCCTTATAGCGGACGCGCTTGTACTTGCCGCAGTAGCATTCGAAGTCCTTGGTGGGGCCGAAGATCTTTTCGCAGAACAGGCCGTCTTTTTCGGGCTTGAGGGTCCGGTAGTTAATGGTTTCCGGCTTGGTCACCTCACCATAGGACCAGGACCGGATCTGTTCCGGGCTGGCCAGGGCGATGCGGACCTGGTTGAAGTCATTGACTTCGAGCATTGAAAAGATCCTCCGCTTCGAACCCGGAAAGGTTGATGCCGAGTTCCGGCATGTCGCTTCCCGTGTCGTCGATGAACGAGACGCTACCGCCCTCGTCGTTCGAGACTTCCACCGAGAGCCCGAGGCTCTGCAGTTCCTTGACGAGCACCTTGAAGGATTCGGGCACGCCGGGCTCAAGGACGTCTTCGCCCTTGACGATTGCCTCGTAGGTCTTCACGCGGCCGACGACGTCGTCGGACTTAACGGTGAGGAGTTCCTGGAGGATGTGGGCGGCGCCATAGGCTTCGAGGGCCCAGACCTCCATTTCGCCGAAGCGTTGGCCACCGAACTGTGCCTTCCCACCGAGCGGCTGCTGGGTGATGAGGGAGTAGGGGCCTGTGCTGCGGGCGTGGATCTTGTCCTCCACGAGGTGGATGAGCTTGAGCATGTAGATGTAGCCGACGGTGAGCGGCTGGTCGAACGCTTCGCCGGTGCGGCCGTCGTAGAGGGTCATTTTGCCGAAGAGCGGTGGCGGGACCTTGGTATCGGAATAGACCTTCTGGGCGAGCGCCTGGAGTTCTTCGAAGTCGGCATTCTTGCTGAACTTGACGCCGGCTTCGCTGAGCCAGATTTCGAGGCAGACGCGCCGGGCGAAGCCCGGTTCCCGGAGGACGAAGACTGCTTCGCCATTGATGCCCTTATCGTTGAGCCAGGCGACAGCGCGATCGCGGTCGAAGGCACGGTCGCGGGGATCGACGTAGTAGACGGCGCCCGACTCCATGGCCAACCAGGCGCGGGCGAGCGAGTCATCGATCGCCTCGTCGGTGGCGCCGTCGAAGACGGGGCTGACGGCCCGGAAGCCGAGGGTGTTGGCGGCCCAGCCGAGGTGGGTTTCGAGCACCTGGCCGATGTTCATGCGGCTCGGCACACCGATGGGATTGAGGATGATGTCGATGGGCGTGCCATCGGGCAGGTAGGGCATGTCCTCGCGCGGGAGGATCCGGCTGATGACGCCCTTGTTGCCATGGCGCCCGGCCATCTTGTCGCCTTCGGAGAGCTTGCGCCGCTGGGCGATGCTGACTCGCACCAGCTTGTTCACCCCTGCTGGAAGCGACTCGTGGTCGTCGCGGCTGAAGACCCTGACGTCGATGACCTTTCCGCGCTCGCCGTGGGGCACGCGGAGGCTGGTGTCCTTCACTTCGCGGGCCTTCTCACCGAAGATGGCGCGGAGCAGCTTTTCTTCCGCGGTGAGTTCGGTTTCACCCTTGGGGGTGATTTTGCCGACGAGGATGTCGCCTTCGCGGACTTCAGCGCCGATGCGGATGATGCCGTCCTCGTCGAGGTCGCTGAGGCTTTCTTCGCCGACATTCGGGATGTCGCGAGTAATTTCCTCGGGGCCGAGCTTGGTATCGCGGGCTTCGACCTCGTGCTTTTCGATGTGGATCGAGGTGAACTTGTCCTCGCGGATCAGGTTCTGGCCGATGATGATGGCGTCCTCGAAGTTGTAGCCCTCCCAGCTCATGAAGGCGCAGAGGACGTTCTGGCCAAGGGCCAGTTCGCCGCCCTGGGTGCTGGAGCTGTCCATGAGGGGGTCCCCGGCCGTGACGCGCTGGCCGCGGACGACGAGCGGGCGCTGGTTGAGGCAGGTGCCCTGGTTCGAGCGGGTGAACTTGGTGAGGTTATATCCCTTTTCGCCCAGGTCGGGGTTGTCGTAGCGGACGACGATGCGGTTGCCCGTGGCTTCGATGACTTCGCCGCCGTCTTCGGCGACGGTGACGTGGCCGCTATCGACCGCTGCGCGGGCCTCCATGCCGGTGCCCACCAGCGGGATCTCGGGCCGAACGAGCGGGACGGCCTGGCGCTGCATGTTGGAGCCCATGAGGGCGCGGTTGGCGTCGTCGTGCTCGAGGAACGGGATGAGGGCCGTGGCAACCGAGACCATCTGCTTGGGGGACACGTCGAGGAAGTCCACTTCTTCGGGGCGGACCATCTTGAACTGTTCATGGACACGGATCTCGACGCGGTCCTCGATGAAGTGGCCATCCTCATCGACGAGGGCGTTGGCCTGGCCGACGATGAACTTGTCCTCTTCGTCGGCGGTGAGATAGACGATCTCATCGGTGACGAGCGGGCGGATGGGGACGCGCATTCCGAGCGACCCGAACTTCCTGGTCAGGGCCGCAGCGGCCTGTGTGCCGGCGGCAGCCAGGACCTTGCCGTCGTTATCAACGACGTCATCGCGGACGACCTGGCCGATGAGCCGCGGGTCGTCGGCCGACATTTCGCGAACGACGCGACGGTAGGGGGTTTCGATGAAGCCGAAGTCGTTGAGGCGGCCGTAGGTTGCGAGCGAGCCGATGAGGCCGATGTTGGGGCCTTCGGGCGTCTCGATGGGGCAGATGCGGCCGTAGTGGCTGTGGTGGACGTCGCGCACGTCGAAGCCGGCGCGGTCTCGGGAGAGGCCACCGGGGCCGAGGGCGCTGAGGCGGCGCTTGTGGGTGAGTTCGGCGAGCGGGTTCGTCTGGTCCATGAACTGGGAGAGCTGGCTTCCGCCGAAGAACTCCTTCATCGAGGCAACGACCGGCCGGATGTTAATGAGGGCGCTCGGGGTCGCCTCTTCCGGGTCGGTGATGGTCATACGTTCGCGGACGACGCGCTCCATACGGAGGAGGCCGACGCGGAACTGCTGCTGGATCAGTTCGCCCACGGCACGGACGCGACGGTTGCCGAGGTGATCGATGTCATCCGCATGGCCGCGGCCGTTATTGATGTTGATCAACTCACGGACGATGCTGATGAGGTCGTAGGGCCGCAGCCAGCGCTGGTCCGTCAGGTCTTCGAGTTCGAGGCGCTTGTTGAGCTTGTGCCGGCCGACCCGACCGAGGTCGTAGCGGCGCGGATTGAAGAAGAGTGTGTTGACGAGCGCCCTGGCGTTTTCGAGCGTAGGTGGGTCGCCCGGGCGAATGCGCCGGTAGAACTCGAGCAGCGCTTCGTGCTTGGTCTTGGTGGGTTCCTTGGAGATGGTCGTGGCCATGAACTGGTGGACGGCGCTGGTATCCACAGCTTCGAACATGGCGAGGATGCGCTCGTCGGTGCCGAGTTCGCCTTCGAGTTCGCGGAGGGCGGAGTCGCGGGCCTTTTCGTCCTCAGGAGAACGGGACTCCTTCAAGCGGTCGAGGGCGGCGAAGTACTTCTGGAAGCGGGGCACGTCGCGGTCGCCGGGAAGGAGGCCCGGGACATCGATGGCGCGGGCGAGATTGGAGACGGGGATCTTCCGCTTGCGGTCGACCTTGACGGAGACGACGTTGCGGTTCGAGGTTTCGAATTCGAGCCAGGCGCCGCGGTTGGGGATGAGCTTGCCGTAGCAGAGGCGGCGGCCGGTGCCGGGGTCGGTTTCGATGGTGTAGTAGACGCCGGGGGAGCGGACAAGCTGGCTCACGACGACGCGTTCGGCGCCATTGATGATGAAGGTGCCGCGGTCGGTCATCAGGGGGAAGTCGCCGAAGAAGAGGCGCTGTTCCTTGATTTCGCCGGATTCCTTGATGCGGAGTTCGACATCAACGAAGAGGGGGGCGGCGAAGGTCATGTCGCGTTCGCGGCACTCTTCCTGGCTGGCTTTGGGTTCGCGGAACTCATAGTCGCCAAAGACGAGGTCCATTTTGGAACCGGTGAAGTCCTGGATAGGGGAGATCTCATCGAGAAGCTCCCGGAGCCCTTCGCGGACGAACCAGTCGAACGAATCGATCTGAATTTTGATGAGGCTCGGGATATCGAGGACATTGGGGATACGGCCGTACGTTTGGACGTCGAGGGGGACAAAAGTACCCCGCCGCACCACGTCGTGCGTAGTGGTCATCCTGCAGCTACTCCTTCAGGACCTATTGTGCGAATGGCGCAAAGAGACTGTGTGTATACCGAAAATTGGGTGGGGAAACGATGGGCATGGCAAGCCGTCTACTATCGTACAGGCGCCATGGAAGGCGCGTCAACCGTGACGAAAGAGAAACAAAAGCTATGGCGGGGGTCGATCGCCGGGATCGCCCTTCAACCGGGGATTGCTCGCAGACATCGCATCCGCAATGACGGGATGATACACCCGGCAAGCCGTTGTGTCGCTAGTTATGGCAGGGGAAAGTGAAGCGGCGGGGATTGCTCCCCGCCGCCTGGTTGGTGGTGAAGTGCCGGGCGGATCAGGCGACCGGCGCCGGTTCCCGGACGGCTTCGATGGCGAGGCCGCCATCGTCGTCGGGGCGGCGGTCGACCCTCACCCTGTCACCCGCGGAGAAGTCGCCAGAGAGGAGCATCTCGCTGAGGCGATCTTCGATGGTGTCGGAGATGAGCCGGCGGAGGGGGCGGGCGCCGAAGACGGCGTCGTAGCCCTTTTCGCCGAGCCAGTCCTTGGCGGCATCGGTCACCTCGAGCGTGATGCCCTTGGCGGCGAGTTGCTTCGTGACGCCGATCAGTTCGAGGTCGACAACCTTGCGGATGTCTTCGGCACTGAGCGGCCGGAAAACGACGGTGCTATCGATGCGGTTCAGGAACTCGGGGCGGAAGACGTTCTTCAGCTCGGTGAGGACCTTCTCCTTCATCCGCTGGTACTTTTCCTCGATGGACTTGGCCTCGTCGCCGGAGTGCTGGAAGCCGAGGCCGGAGTCGCGCTTGATGAGGTCTGACGCGACGTTCGAGGTCATGATGAGGATGGTGTTGCGGAAGTCGACCTTCCGGCCCTTGGCATCGGCGAGGCGGCCCTCATCGAAGATCTGCAGGAGCAGGTTGAAGACTTCGGGGTGCGCCTTTTCGATTTCATCGAGCAGGATGAGGCAGTAGGACTTCCGGCGGACGGTATCGGTCAGCTGGCCGCCGTCGTCGTAGCCGACGTAGCCGGGAGGTGCGCCGACGAGCCGCGAGACGGTGTGCTTCTCGCTGAATTCGCTCATGTCGAGCTTCACCATGTTGTCCTGGGAATCGAACATGAACTCCGCGAGCTGGCGCGCGAGGTGCGTCTTGCCGGAGCCGGTCGGGCCGACGAAGAGGAAGACGCCGATTGGGCGGCGCGGATCCTTGAGGCCGGCGCGAGCGCGGCGGACGGCGCGGGCGATGGATTCGATCGCTTCGTCCTGGCCGATGACGCGGCTTCGGAGCGACTCTTCCATCTTGAGGAGGCGTGCGCTTTCTTCGCTGGCGATGCGGGCAACGGGGATGCCGGTCCACATCGAAACGACTTCGGCGATGTCTTCTTCGGAGACGAGCGGGGTCGCGATGCCCTCTTCGCCTTCTTCCCATTCGCCCATTTCGCCGATCTTCTCCTGGAGCTTGAGCTCGCGGTCGCGAAGTTCGGCGGCATATTCGTACTGCTGGGCGGTGATGGCCTGTTCCTTTTCGCGGCGCAGGCTTTCGAGCCCCTTCATTGCCTCCTTGAGGGAAGGCGGGGTGGCGGCACGGCGGATTCGGACCCGGCTCGAAGCCTCGTCGATGAGGTCGATGGCCTTGTCCGGGAGGAACCGGTCGATGACGTAGCGGGCTGAGAGTTCGGCGGCCGAAGTGAGGGCATCGTCGCTGATCTTCAGCTTGTGGTGGTCTTCGTAGCGCCCGCGGATGCCCTTGAGGATTTCGACGGTCGCTTCGACGGACGGCTCTTCGACGATGATGGGCTGGAAGCGCCGTTCGAGGGCGGCATCGCGTTCGATGTGCTTGCGGTACTCATCGAGCGTGGTGGCGCCGATGCACTGGAGTTCGCCGCGGGCAAGGGACGGCTTGAGGATGTTCGCGGCGTCGACGGCGCCTTCGGCGGCGCCGGCCCCGACGAGCATGTGGAGCTCATCGACAAAGAGGATGCAGTTGCCAGCGCCCTTGATCTCTTCGATGACTTTCTTGAGGCGCTCCTCGAACTCGCCGCGGTACTTGGTACCGGCAACGAGCGAGCCGATGTCGAGCGTGAGGAGCCGTTTCCCCTGGAGGGTTTCCGGCACATCGCCGCTGACGATGCGCTGAGCGAGCAGTTCGGCGATGGCCGTCTTGCCGACGCCCGGCTCGCCGATGAGCACGGGGTTGTTCTTCGTGCGTCGCGACAGGATCTGGACGACGCGTTCGAGTTCGTTCGAGCGGCCGATGACCGGGTCGAGTTGTGAGTTGCGGGCGGCCTGGGTGAGGTCGATGCCGAGCTGGTCGACGGTGGGCGTGCGAGTTGCCTGGCGAGCGCCACCGGCGCTGGCGGCCTGAGGGGCCGACTGGCTAAGGATGCGCGTGGTCTCGGCGCGGACGCGTTCGAGGTTGACGCCGAGGCTTTCGAGCACGCCGGCGGCGATGCCCTCGCCTTCGCGGACGAGGCCGAGGAGGAGGTGCTCCGTGCCGATGTAGCTGTGGTTGAGGCGGCGCGCCTCGTC
>DATBWD010000131.1:0-3080 GCA_036515015.1 Tepidiformaceae bacterium | reverse complement strand
TACTGCCACACCAACGTTCGGCATGTACGGCTTCCTCGGACGTATCAACCATGCGCAAATCGTCGAAGTTCCCCGGGGGGACGCGTTCGCAGTAGACGGGGAAGGCATCGCGCGGGCGGTTGGTGCCGGACGCAGCGTCGTCTTTCTCCCCTCGCCCAACAACCCGCCGGGCAATCAGTTGTCCACCGTAGAAGTCGAAGCGCTGTGCGCCCTCCCGGCGCTCATTGTCATCGATGAGGCGTACGCCGAGTTCGCCGGCCGGTCGGCGCTCCCCTTGCTCGACCAGCATCCCAACCTGGTCATCCTCCGGACGTTCAGCAAGTGGGCAGGCCTGGCCGGGTTGAGGGTCGGCTATTCAGTGAGCCACCCAGACCTCGCCGCCAAATTGACGGCGATCAAGCAGCCCTACAACGTCAACGTCGCGGCCGAGGCCGCGGCAATCGCTGCGCTGGAACATCGCGGCGTCATCTTCGAGACTGTTCGCGCGCTCGTTGCCGAGCGGGAACAGATGGTGCGCCGTATCCGGGACGAGTGTTCCTGGCTTGTCCCGCAACCATCCGATGCCAACTTCGTGCTGTTCGCCGTCGAAGGCCGCGACGCTGGCGAGGTCGCCGCGTCGCTTCGAGAGCAAGGCGTCCTCGTGCGCCACTATCGCCGGCCCGACCTCAGCAACTTCATCCGCATCAGCGCGGGCCGCCCGGAAGATACGGACCGCCTGCTGGAAGCCCTTCGCTCGCTGGAGGCAGCATGAGCCGCACCGCCCACGTCAGCCGCAAGACCGCCGAAACCGAGATGACTGTCAATTTGCAACTCGACGGCTCGGGAAAGTTCGTGACCCAAACGGGGATCGGCTTCTTCGACCATATGGTCAGTCATATCGCCAAGCACGGCGTGTTCGACATCGAGATGCTCGCCAGCGGCGACCTCCACATCGATGAGCACCACACCATCGAGGATTGTGGGATTGCGCTCGGCCAGGCCTTCTCGGAGGCACTCGGCGATAGAGCCGGCATCGTCCGGGCCGGTTCGGCCTACATGCCGCTCGATGAGGCTCTCGCATTCGCTGCCGTCGATTTCAGCGGACGCCCCTACGCCCTGATCGACATGAAGCTGCTCGGGCGTGAGGTGGGCGGCTTCCCGCCAGACCTCCTCACGCACTTCCTGGAATCGTTCGCCTTCGCTGCGCGCGCGAACGTCCACGTGCGCTCACTCAGTGGAGTGAACGACCACCACAAGGCCGAAGCCTGCTTCAAGGCGCTCGCGCGAGCGCTGGACGCGGCGACCCGGATCGACCCCCGGCGCGGTGGCGACATCCCAAGCACCAAGGGCGTTGTCTGACCGCCAGTTTTCGAGGGGAATCGAAAGGAATGCTCCGTTGACACCGCATCGGCGCCGCGACACGATGCTGCGGTGGAAGCGCAACTTGAAAAATACCTGATTGGACGCATTCCCGGGGCTGATAACGTCACCATCTCGGGGCTGTCACGGATACCCGGTGGGGCCTCCCGCGAGACCTGGATGTTTGATGCCGCGTGGCACGTCGACGGCCAGTCCGAGTCCGCCGCCTTTGTGCTTCGAAAAGACCCGCCGGCCAGCCTGGTGGAGTCGGACCGGGAGGTCGAGTACGCCTTCTACAGCGCCTTCGAAAACACAGCCGTCCCCGTCCCCCGCATGCGCTGGCTCGAAAAGGATCCGGCTCACCTCGGCGCACCGTTCTTCATCATGGACCGCATCCTCGGCTGCGAGGCCAACACCAGGCGCATCCACGAACCCGACTACAAAGACAGCATCGCCGGCATTGCCTGTCAGCTCTACCAGGTGCTCGCCGATATCCATCGGTTCGACTGGCGCGACTCCCCGATCGACCAGGTCGTCGAGGCGCCCCAACCCGATAAGTGCTGGCAACACGAACTGAACTACTGGGAAGGCATGATCGACGCCAACGAGATCAGCCCGCAGCCCATTGCCCGCGCGGCCATCCGCTGGCTCAGGGCGAACCCGCCGCCCCCGCCGAAGCGTGTGACCGTGGTGCACGGCGACTACCGAATGGGCAACTTCCTCTACCGGCCCGACGGCATTCACGGCATCGTCGATTGGGAGATGGCCCACCTGGGCGACCCCCTCGAGGACCTCGCCTGGTCGTTCATGGAGGCCTGGGAGTGGATGCGTGACGGCCGCAAAGGCGGCATCATCGATGCCGAAGATGCCGTCCGCGTCTACGAAGAGGCGACCGGCGAACCAGTCGACCGCGAGGCGCTCCACTGGTGGGACGTCTTCAGCGGCGTGAAGGGCCAGGGCATCTGGCTGACCGGGGCCCGCTCGTTCCAGGACGGTCGCACGGGCGAACTGATGATGCCGTTCACGTCGTACTGGCTCGGTAACTTCCAGGATGAAATCCTGCTGCGCGCGATGGGGAGGGGAGCATGAGACCGGACGTCCCGCGGGTCATCGGCGGCATTTCCGCCGCCATCATGACGCAGATCCTTCCCGAACTCCGAACCCCGATCGCCATCCAGAACACGACCCTCGCCGTCGGCCTGATGGTCATGATCTCCCAGGAGTTCGACCGCGCCGCGGCACGCCTCGTCGAAGAGAACCGCGCCCTCCGCGAACTGCTGACCGACGCCCAGGGGATCCTGGACGACGAACCGCTCGCCATCCGCATCCAGGAAGCCGTGGGTACCGGCGAGGACCCGGACCTTCACATCCCGGCGTTGCAGGCTTCGAACGACCGGCTGCGGGCCATGCTCATCGATGTCCAAGCCCGGGCCGAAGCGGCGGACGGCCGTGAGTTCGACAACCTCGACGAGCGAATCTGGGCCGAGTTGCAAGAGTCGACTCGCCGGAGGCACCTGTCGAGTCCGCTCGCGTGAAGGAATCACTGCGACGGGCCCTGGCGGCCTACGTCCCTGAGCCGATCGAAGTCGACCCCGAGTTCCCGCTTGCGGCCGTCCTGGTGCTCATCTACGAGCACCAGGGGCGGCACTACGTTGTCCTCCAGAAGCGCTCGGAGCACGTCAAGGACCACAAGGGCCAGGTGAGCTTCCCGGGCGGAGGCATGGACTCCGGCGACCCTGATC
>DATBWD010000130.1:0-5325 GCA_036515015.1 Tepidiformaceae bacterium | reverse complement strand
GGCCCCACCGGCTCCGTCGAACTCCGCTTCCGCGAAAAACTCGCCAAATTCGAAGACTGGGTCCTCAGGACGGATGACTTCTATGAGCCGCAATGACGGCTTTGCCGGCTTCCCCGGCGTCGCCCGGGCTACCGCCATCCCCAACCTCTTCTTCGCGGCCGTCCTCCCCGAAATGCAGAGCCCAGAAGAACTCCTCGCCTTCCTCTGGGTCTCCCGCCTCATCCAGGAGCAGCACGGCGAAGCCCGCTTCGTCAACGCCGACCAGGTCTGGGCCTACGAAGGCGCGGCCCGCTCGTTCGAACAACTGGGCCACGGCCGCACGGGCCTCGAACGCGGCCTCGGCGGCTGTCTCGAACTCAGAGCGCTTCTCGGTCTCCAACTCACCGGGCCGGCCGGGGAAGAAATCGTTTACTTCGTGAACAATCCCGGCTCACGCCGCGTCGTCGCCCGGGCCCAGGGTGGCGAACTCCGTCTCAAACCCGAAACCGTCGCCCACGAAGTCGTCATCGAAGCCCGCCCCGGCATCTTCCGCATGTACGAAGAAAACATCGGCACCATCACTCCCTTCGTCGGCGAACGGCTCCTCGAAGCCGCCGCAACCTATCCCGCTGCCTGGCTCGAAGACGCCTTCCGCGAAGCGGCCGAACTCAATGCCAGGAACTGGCGCTACATCGAACGTATCCTCAAACGCTGGGCCGAGGAGGGCCGCACGCATGAAGCGACTGGACGAGATCCTCTCGAAGAGCAGAAGCAACGCTTCCTCGGAGGCAACCTCGGCCACATCGTCCGCTACCGCTGACGAACCGGCTGCCCCTGCCTGCCCCATCTGTGGCGGAGCCGGCTTCGTACGCCGCGAACGCCCCCTCGACCACCCCCGATTCGGGCGGGCCGAGCCATGCGATTGCGTCCTCGACGAAGCGGAGGATGTCCGCCGCGCCCGCCTCCAGCGCATCAGCAACCTCGGCTCCCTCACCCGCTTCCGCTTCGATTCACTCGTCCCGGCCGGCCGCGACGGCGATAGCTCATGGTTCCGCGCCGCCTACGACGCCGCCCTCGCCTATGCCGCCGACCCCACGGGCTGGATCGTCTTCAGCGGTGGCAGTGGCAGCGGCAAGACACACCTCGCCGCGGCGATTGCCAATGCCCGCATCGAACTTGGAGAACCCGCCCTCTTCATGGTTGTTCCCGACCTGCTCGACCACCTCCGCGCAAGCTACGACGCCGCCGACGAGGAGATGGGCTACGAACAACTCTTCGAACAGGTGAAGAACGTCCCCCTCCTCCTCCTCGACGATGTCGACGCGGCCTCCGGCACCCCGTGGGCACGCGAGAAACTCTTCCAAATCCTCAACCATCGCTACAACGCCGAACTGCCCACCGTCTTCACGTGCAGTGTCCGCCCCCAGCAACTCGACGAGCGCCTCGCCACCCGCCTCGTCGACGAACGCCTCTCGGCCGTCCACATCCTCCAGGGCGCTGCCTCCGGTGGCTATCGCCAGGTCGGCGGCATGACCCGCGAACGCCTCGCCGAGATGCAATTCCGCGACTTCGACCTCCGTGGCGCGGGCCTCCGCTCTGAAGAGCGTGAGTCGCTCGATGGCGCGTTCCGGGCCGCCATGGCCTATGCGGATGAGCCCACCGGCTGGCTCGTCCTCCAGGGCGCCAACGGCTGCGGCAAAACCCACCTCGCCGCCGCCATCGCCAATCGCGCCCTGAGCCGCGGCACTGCCGTCTTCTTCGCCGTCGTGCCCGACCTTCTCGACCACCTCCGCGCATCCTTCGCGCCGGGTAAGGAAGTCGGCTACGACGAACTCTTCGAACAGGTGCGCAACGCCGGCCTGTTGGTCCTCGATGACCTCGGCGCGCAGGCGACATCGCCATGGGCCCAGGAAAAGCTCTACCAGATCGTGAACTACCGCACGGTCTCCGGCCTCCCGACCGTCGTCACCACCGACCAGCCCATTGACCAGCTCCAGGCCGCCCACCCGCGCATCGTCGCTCGCATCGCCGACCCCCACTCGGGTTCGGTGATCGCCATCCTTGCGCCACATCACCGGCTCGGCAGGGCCGTCGAATCGAGGCCCCCACCACGGCGCCGCTGACTACTCGGGCGGTTCCAGTCCCCTCCGGCGCGTCCAGTCCTTCAACGCCCACGCCGTCGAGTCGAATGCGAGGTCCTCCCACGGGATCTCCTCGGGCCTGAACCAGCGGAACTCGCTGCACTCGTGGCCCACCTCGGCCTCGCCTACCGCCCGCCCCTCGTAGACGATCAACACAACCCCCGGGCCCGGGCGCGTGTACACCCCAAGCAACGAGAGGTCCCGCAACTCCAGGTGCGCCTCTTCCATCGTCTCCCGGATCGCTGCCTCTTCGACCGTCTCCCCGACGTCCATGTACCCACCCGGGAATACCCACATGCCCATGCGCGGCTCGATCGCCCGCCGTACCAGCAGAAGCGTGCCGTCCTCCCGTTCCGGGATGACCGCAGCCACCGGCCGCGGGTTGAGGTAGTGCACGAACCCGCAGTCCATGCACACCAATCGCCGCCGTGTGTCCCCCTCCGGGATCGCCGTCGTTAACCGCTGGCCGCAATGCATGCAGAACCGGCTGAAGCTGTGTGGATGGCTCGACGACACTCAGGCGCCTCGCAGAGCCGCGCGGCACGCGGTCACTCCGTCGCCCCCCGCATCCCCGCCGGCGCCTGCTGCAGGCCCATCGATTCTGGGCCCTCGATCCACTCCTCGCCGTCTTCCCACACTTCCTTCTTCCACACCGGCACCCGCTTCTTGATCTCGTTCACAAGCCAGTGCCCGCCCTCGAACGACGCCTCCCGGTGCCCGCTGCTCACCGCGATGAGCAGGCTCGTCTCACCGATCTCCAGCCGTCCCGTCCGGTGTAGCACGGCGCAATCAAGCAGGTCGAACCGGCTCTTCGCCTGCTCAGCGATCTCACGCATTACCTTCTCGGCCATCGAGGGATAGGCGTCGTACACCAGGTGGTCCACCTTCCGCCCGAGGCTGTTGTCGCGGACCACCCCGAGGAACACGTTCACCGCCCCCGCCGCCGGCGACTCCACCGCCGCGACCGCCTCGTCGGCCCGAAGTTCGATCTCTGTGACGCGGATCAGCACCCTAACCTCCAGAAACCGGCGGGATGAGGGCGAGAGTCGCGCCGGGCCGCACGGCCTCTTGCGGCCGCACGTACTCCTCGTCGAGTGCGTACATCATGCTCGGCACGAACCCCTCCAGCGCGGGGTACGCCGCCACAAGCCGGTCGCGGATCGAACCCACGGTGTCATCACCTTCCAGCGGGACCTCGAGTCGCCGGCACCCGACTTTCTCCGCCAGCGATGCAAACAGAAGAACGGTAACCTGCATTGCTTTCATTGTAGGCCATCCGCGCGGGCGCACAGTTGCGAGAGAAACGCCCGGCCTGGCCACAACTACTCTCCGGAGTGCCCGCGCTCGTGTAGGCTCTCCTCGTGCCAGCCTCGCTCCTTGGCCGCGGACTCGACCTTCTCTTTCCGAGGCGCTGTGTCCACTGCGGCCGGTTCGGCGATGTCCTCTGTGCCGAATGCGAACAGACCATGTCTCCGTGCTCCGCCGGAAAGCGCTGCCCCAACTGTTGCGCCAGCTGGGATGGCGAGCACAACTGTCCTCGCTGCTTCGGCTGGGATGCTCTCGACGGCGCCAGCGTGGCCGTCGATATGGCAGGCGCCGCCCGAAAAGTCGTCCACGGCCTGAAGTACCGCTACATCCGCTCCCTCGCCCCCGTTATGGCCCGCCAGATCGACAGGTTGCCCTCCGGCTTCGATGTCGCTTTCGCCATTCCGCTCCATCGCTCCCGGCTTCGGCAGCGTGGCTTCAATCAGGCCCAGGTCCTCCTCGATCTCCTCGCCTGGCCTGCCGGCGAAGGCAAACTCGAGCGCGTCCGCAAGACCGACACCCAGGTCGGTATGGATATCGGTCAGCGTCGGGCCAACATCGCCGGCGCGTTCGCCTATACCGGCCCTTCGCTCAGGGGCATGTCTGTCGCCCTCATCGACGATGTCGTCACCACCGGCGCGACCGCCAACGAGTGCGCTCGAGTCCTCCGTGACTACGGCGCACGCGCCGTCCGCATCTACGCCTTCGCCCGGACCAACTACGACCCCACCCCCGGCCTCCCCATCGACGAGTGGGCTACGTCGTAACCTTCCCGGCCAGTCGCTGCCGAAACCGATCGCCGTCCACCACGAAACGCCGGTGCGTGCCGTGGCCGCATTCCTCCACCCCATCGTGTGCCGTCCAGCGGAAGTCGAACCTCCGGCCGTCCCCGCCCTCCAGGGTGACCGTCGCCATGATCGTCATCCCCTCCGGCGTCGCCGCAGTGTGATCGATCACGATTTGCGCCCCCACAGTCATCTGCCCCGCCGCCAGGTGCGGCGCCATCCAGTCCGCGGCCGTCTTTTCCACGAGTGCGCAGAGACTGGCCGTGCTGAATACGTCCGGCGTGCCGGGGACAATCACGCTCGCAAAGTGAGCCGGTGCCACCACAATTGATTGCGACTCTTCGTCGCCGGGCTTCAGATCCTCTAGTGCCATCCCGTTAACCTCCATCTCTCCGCGGATCATAGACGCTTACTCAGCGCCAACAGCTTCTTCTGACAGACCTTGAGCAGCTTGTCACCCTTGGTAAGTATCGGTTAATCCTGACTTGCTTCCGCCAACGTAGAATGACTTTACCTGCCTGGGGTAGGCGGGAACCGGCGCTTCGGAGTTTTGATGTCCGCAGGCACTCGCTCGTTTACCCAGGATGCGGCCGGCGCGGCGCAGGTCCTCTCGCGCGTCCGCCAGGAAGTCCACCGCGTCATCGTCGGACAGGACGTCCTTATCGACCGCCTCCTCATTGGCCTCCTCTGCCAGGGCCACGTGCTGGTCGAAGGAGTCCCCGGCCTCGCCAAGTCCCTCACAGTGGCCACCCTCGCCCGCAGCCTCGATCTTAAAGGCGTCCGCATCCAGTTCACGCCTGACCTGCTCCCCGCGGACCTCATCGGCACCGAGGTCTTCAACCCCACCGACGGCCAGTTCACGGTTCGCAAGGGCCCCGTCTTCGCCAACGTCGTCCTCGCCGATGAGGTGAACCGGGCCCCCGCGAAGGTGCAGTCAGCCCTCCTCGAAGCAATGCAGGAACGCCAGGTCAGCATTGGCGGCCACACGTTCCCCCTCGATGAGCCGTTCCTCGTCATGGCCACCCAGAACCCCATCGAGCAGGAAGGCACCTATCCGCTCCCTGAGGCCCAACTCGACCGCTTCCTCATGAAAGCTCGTGTCGATTATCCGTCCC
>DATBWD010000129.1:0-2238 GCA_036515015.1 Tepidiformaceae bacterium | reverse complement strand
ATGAAGCCTCGCGACCGCACGGTGTAGACATTCCCGCTCTCCTCGGCGATGCCGCGCGCTTTCCCACGCAGCCGGAGGCTGTTCGCCATCACGCTCACGGAACTGAAGGCCATAGCCGCCCCGGCAAAGATCGGGTTGAGGAGGCCTGCGGCGGCCACCGGGATGGCTATCACGTTGTAGCTGAATGCCCAGGCGAGGTTCTGCTTGATGCCTCTAAGAGTGGCGCGGCTAAGGGCGATGGACTCGGCGATTTTCGAAACGTCTCCGTTCAGCAGCGTGATATGGCCTGCTTCGATGGCGACATCGGTGCCCGTCGACATGGCGATGCCGATGTCGGCCTGCGCCAACGCGGGCGCATCGTTGATGCCGTCGCCCACCATCGCGACGGAGAGGCCCTCGGCCTGGAGGCTTCGGACGAGTTCGAGTTTGTCCTCTGGACGGGCGTTCGCACGAAACTCGGTGATGCCGACCCGCTCCGCCACTGCCGCCGCGGCACGCTCGTTGTCGCCGGTCATCATGATCACGCGGAGGCCCAGGCGGCGAAGCGCCCCCACGGCCCTCGGGGCGTTCTGCTTGACCGCGTCCTCGATGCCGACGACGCCTTCTATCCGGCCGTCCACTGCGGCGAGGATGACCGTCCGGCCGGCGGCCTCCATCCGGTCGATGTGTTGACGAACCTCGGGGGAAAACTGGATGTCGCGCTCTTCGAACAGGCGGGCGTTACCGGCGAGGATCTCCCGGCCGTCGACAGTCGCACTCACACCCCGCGCTGTGAAGGACTGGAAGTCATCCGCGCCGGGCAGGGTGAGGCCCAGTTCGACGGATTGGTCCACGATGGCCCGGCTTAGAGGGTGTTCGCTCGGGGATTCCGCGGCGGCCACCAGGGCGAGCAGTCCGTTCTCACCCAACGACCCGGTCGTGACGACTTCGCTGACCTGGGGGCGGCCCTCGGTAAGCGTCCCGGTCTTGTCGAGCACGATGGCCCCGAGGTTTCGCGTACGCTCGAGCACTTCGGCATTCTTGATGAGAATCCCGCGTTCGGCGCCGAGACCTGTCCCTACCATGATGGCCGTCGGGGTTGCCAGGCCCAGGGCGCACGGGCAGGCGATGACCAGCACCGCTACCGCGTAGATCATCCCCCGGATCCAGGTGCTATCGGCGCTGCCGGGGTCCGAGAACAGCCCCCATGCGAGAAACACCGCCAGGGCGATCACGATGACGACGGGGACGAAGATTGCGGCGACGCGGTCTACCAGGCGCTGGATGGGCGCCTTGGAACCCTGTGCCTCTTCCACCATGCGGGCCATGCGCCGGAGTGCCGTTTGCTCTCCGACCGCGGTGGCTTCCACCTGTACGACGCCGTTCTGGTTGATTGTGCCGCCGATGACGTGGTCGCCTGGCCGTCGCTCCACCGGGATCGATTCGCCCGTCAGCATCGACTCATCAACGGTGCTGTTACCCGCGCGGACGACGCCGTCGACTGCAACCTTCTGGCCCGGGCGAACAACGAAAACGTCGCCGACGCGGACCTGCTCGACGGGGACTTCCGCTTCGACGCCGTCGCGCAGGAGCGTCGCCGTCTGTGCGGACATACCGAGCAGGGCGCGGATTGCCGACGAAGCGGCTCCCTTCGAGCGCTCCTCGAAGTACTTGCCCATCGTGATGAATACCAGTACGGCAGCGCTGACATCGAAGAACATGCTGTAGTGGCGGTCGGCGAGGACCACCCAGGTGCTGAAGACGAAGGCCGTCGTCGTGCCCATCGCCACGAGCACGTCCATGTTCGGGTTCAGGTGACGCAGGCTCGTGTAGCTGCCCTTGTAGAAGCGCCAACCCAGCCCAAGCTGTACGGGCGTGGCGAGCGCAAGAAGGATGAGGCCGTGCAACTGGCGGCTACCACCGATGTGCCACTCGGCGATGTCCATGCCCAGGGCAAGGATGACGGTCGGCACCGCCAGGAGCGCCCCGAAGATGAGTGTGATGAGTGTCCGGCGCGCATGGTCGGCTCGGGCGGCGTCGCGGTCCGATGTCGCTGAGGTTGGCGCCGCCTGGTACCCGGCCTTCTCAACCGCCCCGATGAGTGTTTCGACGGGAAGGTCTTTCGCCAGCGTTACCCGTGCGGTTTCCGCCGCGAAGTTCACGCTCGCGGTTTCGACCCCTTCGACCTTGCTGAGGGCCCGCTCCACACGGCGCACGCAGGAAGCACAGGTCATCCCCGTGATGTCGAGCGTTACCGAG
>DATBWD010000128.1:0-7918 GCA_036515015.1 Tepidiformaceae bacterium | reverse complement strand
GTACGCGGGCTGGAACTCCATCCGCCAGTTGGGCCCGAGGCCGGCGCCGCTCGAATCTGCCCGCCAGAGCCCGTCCATCCGGGCCGAACGCCGCCGCGCTCCCCGTAGCCGGCACTAATCCACCGCCATGCTGCCTGCCGTCCGCGCCATCGCCGACCGCGTCGTTCTCGATACGGCGAACCTGAAGTACATCGCCGCCATCCTGCCCGATGACGCCCGCCAGCGCCGCCTCCCGGAGGGCGACTGGACGGTTCACGACCTCTTCGCCCACTTCGCCGCCACCGAAGAACTCCACGCCGATATCTGCGAACGCTTTCTCGCCGGCGGCGAGGGCTACCCACTCGGCTTCCAGATCGATGCCTTCAACGCGGAGGCCGTCGCTGAAGCGGCGGACACGTCGCTGGCCGCCCTCATCGACAGGTTCGAAGCCGCCCGCGCCCGCCTCCTCGCCGGTTACGAACGGCTGACCGCTTCGCAGCTCACGGCTTCCGTGCGGGAGCGCACCCTGCGCGATGCGCTCGACGGTTGGTCGCGCCACTACGCGCGCCACGCGATGGACCTTCTCGATGCCGTCCCCGAAGTCCGCTTCGACACGCTCGTCCTCAACTGGGTGCTCCACGCCGACCTTCGCGGCCACCCCTCGTTCGAACGCCAGCGACGCCTGTTCGAAGAGGTCCGCGAACTGGCGGAAAAGGACGACTAACTTCCCGCCTGCGACACCTGTTGTCGCGCCGATGTGCGATGCTAACCGGCCGGACAACTCTCCGGAGGCGGTGACACTTGAAGTACGGATTCGTCCTCCCCATCGGCGACGCCCGCATCGCCGCCGATCTCGCCCGCGACGCTGAGCAGGCGGGTTGGGACGGCTTTTTCGTTTGGGAGCCGGTCTGGGGCATCGACGCCTGGGTCGCGCTGACGGCCGCCGCCCTGCAGACGAGCCACATCCGCCTCGGGACCATGCTCACCCCGCTTCCCTGGCGGCAGCCCTGGAAACTGGCCAGCGAAACGGCCACCCTCGACAACCTTTCGGGCGGCCGCGTCATCCTCGCGGTTGGTCTCGGCGCCCCCGAAGCCGGCGCGGGCAAGTTTGGCGTGCCCACCGATAGACGCCTTCGCGCAGAACTGCTCGATGAGGGCCTCGATGTCCTCTACGGCCTCTGGCACGGCCAGCCGTTCGAGTATCACGGCAAGCACTACAACCTTCAGCCGACTGATTTCGCGGTGCCTCCTCCGCCAGTCCAGCAGCCCCGGATACCGGTCTGGGTAGTCGGCGTTTGGCCCCGCATGAAGTCGATGCGGCGCGTCCTCCGCTGCGACGGTCTCCTGCCCGCCCGCATGGGGCCCGATGGCAAACTCGCCGAAGTGCTCCAGCCAGACGACATCCGCGAGATGAAGGCCTGGCTCGACCAGAATCGCGACACCGATGCCCCGTTCGACATCGTCTGGGAGGGCGAAACGCCGGGCGATTCCCCCTCAGAGGCTGCCGCCATCGTTCGGCCCTGGGCCGAAGCCGGGGCCACCTGGTGGAACGAAACTCGCTGGAACATCCTCTCCGACGTCAATGCACCAGAAATCGCCCGAGAGCGTATCCTTCAGGGACCACCACGACTTGACTGATGCCCTGGAGGTCCCTCTCACAATGCACTCCGATGTCGAGCTGATCCTCAACGAACTCGACACCCACCGCGTCCGCTTCGCCGTCTTTTGCCGTTCACTTTCGCCCGAAGAACTCGCTCGCGATGTCCCGAACAGCACGTGGATGGTGCGCGATTTCATCGCCCACCTCGCAACCATCGACGCCCCGATCGGCGATATGTTCCAGACTGTCCTCGCCGGGCGCGACCCCGGCATCCGCACGGGCGACGGCGAACGATTCGATGTCGACCGCTGGAACGAAGCCCGCATCCAGGAACGCCGTGGCCGCTCTGTCGATGACTTGCTCGCCGAGGCGGTGACCGCCCGGGCGGCACTGCGCAGCCAGTTGGCCCAACTCCAGGAAGAGCACCTGGCCACGACCATCAAGTTCCAGGGCGATGCCCGCCGTCCACCTGCCGAAGTCGAACTCCGGCGCTACCTCCGCGGCTGGTGTAAGCACGACCCGATGCACGTCGTCGACATGGTCCGGGCCCTGCCCGAAAAGCGCACACCGGCCATCGAACAGTGGCTCGATGACCCGGTGGTCGCCGGCTACCAGGCCGCGATGAACCGCTGAGCGCCCGCGATGAGGGTTTCGCCGCCGCGCATTTCCCCACAGGCCAGCCGCTCGGGTAAGCCCCCGATGGCCGTCGCCGGATCCGCCGATGCGTACCGGCAGTCGTCGTTCGTGCTCGGCGGCGACCTCGATCTCCTGCTGCAGGGGCTCGAACTGGAGGGCAGCCTCGCCGAGGCTGCCTCGGGCGCGAAGTATCGAAACCAGCGCGTGGCGTCGGCGCTTGGCCTCTGGTCGCGGGCGTGGCTGAACCGCCAGCAGGCGCTGCACGCCGCCGAATGGGGCAACTACGCCGCGGCTGTGCCCCTCGTCCGGGCCGCCGCCGACTACGAGGCCGCCGAAATCTACCTCCTGCGCCAGGACGCAGCTGAGTGGGAGGAGTGGCTCGCACAGGGTGGCATCGCCCTCGCTCCGGAGGAACACGCGACCGAGTTTCGCCTCCATGCCTTCCGCGCGGCTGAAGTGCTCGCCGCCCACGACATCCTCGGCCCCCTCTACCGGGCCGCGATGGACCTGTCGATGCCACACTTCGGCGCGACCCTGCTGCTCTGCGGCAGCGAGTCCGACCCCGCGCGTGTTGCCATGACCTTCGGCGACCGCGACTTCCACCTCGGCCTCGCCGAACTCGTGACGGGATGGCTGCTGCTCCTCGGGGTCGCGCAAGTGGAGGCGCTGGTCGAATTCGAGGCCGTGTTCCCGTTGCCCGACCGGCCCGCGATCGAGAAATGGTGCGCCGCGGCCCGCGAGTCCGCCTCTCGCGCCGATCGGTGCCGGGTCGAGGTCGTCGAGCCCAACGGCGAGAAGCGCTACGTCGTCCAGAACTGGCGCCGCGCCCCCGGCGCCGCCCGCAAACGTCTCCTCCTCTGAGCCGCGACTCAAAGACCTGTTTTCCCAGCGCGTAGGCGCGTGAGCGAGCCTCGTTGTAGCATGCGCCTGCATGCGTATCCGTCTGCTGCTTTTCACCTGCGTTTCGGTGCTGCTTCTCGCTGCCTGCGGCGGCGATTCGGGTTCGAACAATAACGCCGATGGCAATGGCGACGGGGGCGCCACCGGCGCCACCGACGAGGACTACCTCCGCATCATTTGCGCCGGGTCGGTCGAGTTCTCGAATGCCCTCGTCCGCGAGACGACCGTCGAGGGCATCGCCCGCACCGTCGAGGAGTTCATCGCCAACCTCGAAGCGGCCGAACCCCCGTCCGACCTCCAGGGCTTCCACGCCGACCTCCTCGACTACCTCAAGACATCGCTCGACGATCCCACTGCCCTCGCCGTGAAGCCTCGTCCACAACCACCCGAGGACGTCCGCGAGAGGCTCGCCCAGAAGGAGGACGCCCTCCCCGAATGCGACGAAGTGGGCTACTTCACCCCACCCTCCGAGTGAGCCGGGGCCACCGATTCGCCGCCCACGCCCGCCTGTCCTGTCCTGTTTCGAACCATGACGGGCGGTATACTGGCCGGGCCAGATCCCTCCGATCGCAAAGGAGTGCATGAGAATGCCGACCCCGTACGCGTACTTCCAGCGCAACATCATCCCGCTGGAGCAGGCGAAAATCAGCGTGATGACTCACGCCTTCAATTACGGGACGGCCGTCTTCGAAGGCATCCGCGGCAACTGGAACGCCGAAGAGAACACGCTCTACCTCTTCCGCGTCCGCGAACACTGCGAACGCCTTGCCCGCAGTTCCAAGATCCTCATGCTCGACCTGGCCGAGTCGACCGAACAGCTCGAACAACTCTGCGTCGAAATCGCCGAACGCAGCGGCTACACGGAGGATGTCTACCTTCGCCCGCTCGTCTACAAGAGCAGCGAGATCGTCGGTGTCCGGCTCCACGGCATCGAAAGTGACACCGTCATCTTCATCACCCCATTCGGCCCCTACCTCGATATCGAAAAGGGCGCCCGCTGCCACACCAGTACCTGGCGCCGGGTCGACGACACAGGCATCCCCCCGCGCGCGAAGGTCACGGGCATCTACGTGAACAGCGCCCTCGCGAAGACCGAAGCGAACCTCAACGGCTTCGACGAGGCGATCATGCTCAACGCCGACGGCCACGTCTCGGAAGGCAGCGGCGAAAACATCTTCATCATCCGCAACGGCAAGCTGATCACGCCCTCGCCTGCCGACAACATCCTCGAAGGAATCACCGCCGACACCGTCATTGAACTCGCCCGCAACGAACTCGGTATCGAGACCGTCCAGCGCCAGATCGACCGTTCCGAACTCTACATCGCGGACGAAATCTTCATGACCGGCACCGCCGCCCACCTGACACCGGTCACCGAAGTCGACCGCCGACCCGTTGGCGACGGCCGCCCCGGCCCCCTGACCAGGCAGCTCAGTTCCATCTTCTTCGACGTCATCCGCGGCAAGAACGAGAAGTACAAGCATTGGTGCACCCCCGCACGCGTCCGAGTGCCGCAATAGGCACTGCCGTTGTCCGGCCCCCACGCGCTCTCGGGGTAATCATTGGGGGCGCGTTCGCGGCATGGGCGCTGCTCTTCGCGCTCCTCTCGGCGAATGCAGCGTTGGGCGCCGAACCGGGGTTCAAGACATTCCTCGCCTGGCTCGCGGCGGCTGTGCTGGGCATGGTCGCCCTGGTCTTCGCGAACTGGACCTTCGCCCTCATCACGCTCGCCTACGAAATCACCGACGAAGCCCTGACCATCCGCTGGGGGTTTCGCCGGGTGATTGTCCCCATCGCCGGTATCCAGCGCATGATTCCCGGCCGCACGCTCGATGAAGCGCAGATCGACGGCCTCAACTGGTGGGGCTGCCACATCGGCACCGCCGACGTGAAGCGCATCGGCTACACGCTTTTCTACTCGACCCACAGCTCCCCCGAAGAACTGCTCTACGTCGTCACGACCGATGAGTCCTACGCCCTCACCGTCCTCGACCAGGCGTCTTTTGCGGAGGAGGTCCAGGGCAGGGCCCAGATCGGCGCTCCGGTCCACCCCCACCCCCAGCGTTCCGCCGCCACCGGCCTGGCCGCTATTCCCTTCTGGCGCGATGGCGTGGCCACCACGGCAACGGCCATCGCGGTCCTCGCGTGTGTCGTGCTCAGCGGCTACGTGTTCGCCAGCTATCCCGGCCTTCCGAACGTCATCCAACTCTCGTTCCCGCACCCGGGCGGCATCGTCCGCGTTGGAGACAAGAGCGAACTCCTCGAGATTGTCTACCTGGCCGTGGGTATCCTCACCTTCAACACCGTCCTGGGCATCCTCATCCATGCCCGCGAGCGTGCCGCCGGGCTCTGGCTGCTCGCTTCGAGCGGGATGCTCCAGGCCGTGCTCTTCGCGGCCGCGATAGCCGCCTTCCGCCAGGCCTGATTAGCCGTAGGCGATCTCCGCCAGCCGCCGGATGCCCTCGGTGATCGACTCCTCCGGCACGTTCGAATAGCCCATCAGGAAACTCGCCCCCGGCGGCGCCCCGAGTGTGTAGTAACTCCTCGCCGAATGAATCCCGACGCCGCGTTCCCACGCCCGTTGGATGAACTCGGCCTCGTCCTCCACGTCGTCGAGCCGGACGAGGATGTGCATCCCGCTCTCCGTCCCAGTGATGCTCGCGCGGTCGCCGAAGTACGTTGCGAACGCTTCGAGCATCGTGTTCCGCCGGCGCTCGTACATCTTCCGCATGCGCCGGAGATGGCGCTCGAAGTGCCCTTCCTCGATGAACAACGCCAGCACGGCCTGGTAGAGCAGCGCGACGTGTCGGTCCGTCAGCCACTTGGCCCCACAGACCGCGTCCTTCAGTTGCGGAGGCGCGACCATGTAGCCCAGCCGTAACGCCGGCAGGAGCACTTTCGACAGAGTGCCCGTGTAGATGACCCGGCCGCTTCGATCGAGGCCCTGCAGCGCGCCAAGCGGCCGCCCCTCGTAGCGGAACTCGCTGTCGTAGTCGTCTTCGATGATCACCGCGCCGGTGCGCTCCGCCCACTGGAGCAATTCCAGCCGCCGCGAGGCCGACATCACGCACCCCGTCGGGAACTGGTGTGAGGGCGTCACGCAGGCGGCTTTCGGTCCATCCGGCATGGCGCTGACCACGATTCCCTCGCCGTCGCAGGCCACGGGTACCAGCGTCGCCCCGTTGGCCCCGAACACCGCCCGCGCCCCGTGGTAGCAGGGCTCTTCTATGACCACCGAGTCACCCGGGTTGATGAGCACCCGTGCCGCCAGGTCGAGCGCCTGCTGCGACCCGTTGACGATGATCACGTCATCGGCGGTGCACTGCACCCCCCGCGAACGCTGCAGGTAGCGCGCGAGCGCCTCTCGCAGTTGCGGCAAGCCCTCGGTCGGCCCGTAGCCGAGCAGTTCGCGTGGTGGGTAGTCGAGCACCCGCTTCGTCAGCGTCCGCCAGGCGTCGATCGGGAACTCCTCGAGCGACGGCGTACCGAACCGAAACTGGATGGGCGTGAGTTCGTCGCGCCGCCGCATCAACGTCGACACTTCGCCCCCGACCACGCGCTCCCCGAACGCGGAAATCGCCGGCGACGCTGGCGAGCCTGCCCCAACGCTTTCCGTGACGGCCGGCACTGGCCGGAAGGCACGTTCCGGCAGTTGCGACGCCACGAACGTCCCCGACCCGTGCCGCGACGCGAGGTAGCCCTCCGCCGAAAGCTGCTCATAGGCCTCGAGCACCGTGTTCCGCGCCAGCCCGAGGTTTCGTGCGAGGTTCCGCGACGGCGGCAGGCGGTCACCCGGCCGGAACCGGCCCAACAGGATCCCCTCGCGGATCGCCTCCGCGAGGCGCTGGTAGGCCGGTTTCCCGGGATCCTTTCCGAGGTCAAGCACGACGTCCAAAGTGGTCCAACCGTTTTGGCCGAAAGTGGCCGATGTGGATGGGCCAGTATGACTCCTACCCTGAAATCAGTCCAGCTACGAATGGGGGACACGCAGATGGAACTCCTGTGGGAATCTGAATGGCGCGCGCTCCCCGCGATCCTCCTCCTGGTCGTGGGCGACGTCCTGCTCGCCCGCGGGGTCATCCGCTGGAGGATGAGCCACCGAATGGCCTCCGGCGTGCCGGGCAAGAACCTCGCGCTCGTCCAGGCCTTCCGCCTCGTGCTCGGTGGGGGCGCGCTCCTGGCGATTGGCGCCGGCTGGCTCTGGCATGTCCCGCTGCTGGTCGCGGCAGGGCTGCTCATCGGCTTCGAAGAGACCATCGAAACCAGCATCGCCGCCCACGCCCTCGGTCGTGAAAAACGGCGTGACGAAGCCGGCGAGGTGCGCCATGGCTGAGGTCCGCCGCAAGGATTACCAGTACGACCACCCCGAAGCCATCGACGCCTTCCTCGACGCATCGACCCACGGCATGCTCGGGTTCACCCGGCCGGATGGCTCGCCCGGGATGGTCGCCCTCAACTTTGTCCGCCTCGAGCGCACGCTCTATTTCCACGGCGCTCCCGAGGGCGAGAAGATGCGCTCCCTCGTTCGCGACCCGCGGGCCGTCTTCATGGTCACCGCCGACTTCGCGCTCGTACCGTCTTACTTCCGGGCTCCCAAACTCGCCTGCCCGGCGACGCAGTACTACAAGGCGGTGGTCGTCCGGGGCTCCGTACGCCAGGTTGCCTTCCGCAACGAAAAGGCCGCGGCGCTCCAGGCGCTCATGGAAAAGCTCCAGCCAGAAGGCGGCCACGAACCCATCCTCGACAACCGGCTCTACCGCAAGAGCCTCGACACCACCGCCGTCCTTGCCCTCCCAATGGAGG
>DATBWD010000127.1:0-2910 GCA_036515015.1 Tepidiformaceae bacterium | reverse complement strand
CTTCGCAGCCAACGAAAGGAACTGGAGGCGGCGCTCGAACTGAACCGGATGATCACCGACAACGCTCATTCCGGGCTGCTCATGATCGATCCCGAGGCGCGGGTGACGTTCATGAACCCGGCGGCCGAGCGCATCACCGGGTTCCCGGTGGACGAGTTGCGGGGCCAGTTGCTGCACGCCCGGATTCACTATCAACGGCCGGACGGGACGCCTTACCCGGTCGAGGAATGCCCGCTTCATTGGGCCTACCAATCGATCGAAGACATCCATTACTTCGAGGACACGTTCATCCGTAAGGACGGTTCGTTCTTCCCCGCCGCGGGGTCGGTCGTTTCGATTACGCGGTACGGCGTGCACGAAGGCGCGCTGGTGGAATTTCGCGACATCACCGAGATACGTGAGGCGGAGGAGGCGCTGCAGGAGAGCGAGACACGTTTCCGCGTGGTGACGAACGTGATCCCGCAGCTCGTGTGGATCTCGGACGCTTCGGGGGCGATGACCTTCTTCAATGACGGCTGGTACGACTTCACCGGTCTGACCGGCGAAGAGTCACTGGGCTGGGGCTGGACGGCAGCGGTCCATCCGGAGGACCTGGAGCGGATCGGGGCGGCCTGGCGCGACGCTGTGGAACGGCAGGAGCGATTCGAGATGGAGTACCGGATCCGCCGCCAGGACGGCGTGTACTGCTGGCACATCGGCCGGGCGATACCCCTGGTGGATCGGGACGGGCGCGTGGGCGCCTGGTTCGGCACCTGCACCGACATTGACCACATGAAGCTGACAGAAGACGAACTTCGACGCGCCAACGCGATCAAGGACGAGTTCCTCTCGCTGGTCTCGCACGAACTGCGGACGCCGTTAACGACGATCGTCGGGCTCACGCGGGTCCTCTGGCGGAGCGCTGAGAGCCTCTCCGAGGACGCGCGGGAGAGTCTCGCTATCATGGCGCGGGACAGCGAGCGGCTGCAGACGCTCATCGAGAACCTGTTGATCGTCGCGCGTGTCGACCAGAAGGACGTGGAACTGGAACCGATCCTCCTTCCCCGGCTGGTAACGCGGGTGGTGCAGGCGCACCGGGAGCGGCATCCCGAACGCGAAATCGAGGTCGACATTGCCGACGGACTGCCGATCGTCGAGGGCCAGGGCGTGTGGGTGGAGCAGGTGTTGATGAACGGGCTTTCGAACGCCGAGAAGTACAGCCCGAGCGACGAGCCGATCACGGTGCGGGTGTATGCGGAGGACGACCGGGTCGTCGTGCAGGTTATCGACCGGGGGCCGGGCCTCGAGCCGGCGGACCTGGCACGAATCTTCGAGCCGTTCTTCCGTTCGTCGCGGGCGCTGGACCTGGCGATCCCGGGAGCCGGACTGGGGATGAGCATCAGCAGGCGGCTCATCGAGTTGCAGGGCGGCACGATTGCGGCGCGGGAGGCGGACACGGGTGGCCTGCTGCTGGAGTTCACTCTGCCCGCGCTGGCCGCAGTTTAGGCTCCCTTTCCTTCGTATGGCCCTCACGGGATACGATGGATCCGGAGGTGCTGCCATGCCCGAAGCCTTCATTCTCGATGCCACGCGGACGCCGTGGGGAAAGTTCGGGGGCGCGCTGCGCGACCATTCCGCGGCCGACCTCGGCGCGCATTGCATCCGGACAATCGTCGAACGGAACCAGATCGAGCCGGCGGCCATCGAGAACGTGATCCTCGGGCAGGTGCTACAGGCGGGGGCAGGGCAACTTCCGAGCCGCCAGGCGCTGATCCACGCCGGACTACCGGCTTCGACGCCGAGCCTGCTCGTGAACAAGGTCTGCGCGAGCGGGATGCGGGCGGTGACGCTGGCGGCGCAACTCATCCGATTTGGGGAGAACGACCTCGTGCTGGCCGGGGGCATGGAGTCGATGACGAACACGCCCTACTACGACATGGAGCGTCGCTGGGGCGCCCGGATGGGCAACACGCAGCTCATCGACGGGATGGTGTACGACGGACTCTGGTGCGCCTTCGACAACTGTCACATGGCGAGCCACGGCGACAACATGGCCGCCAGCCGGGAGATTTCGCGGGAGGAGATGGACGACTGGTCGCTGGTGAGTCAGCGTCGGTGGGGCGCGGCATATGAGCGGGGCTACTACGACCGGGAAGTGACGCCGGTGCCTTCGAAGCGCGACCCGAACCACGTGGCCCTTGCCCGCGACGAGAACCCGCGACCGAAGTCGACTCCGGAGATCATGGCCCGGCTGCACAGCGTCTATGGGACGAGGGCCATCACACCGGGCAACGCGCCGGCGGTGAACGACGGGGCGGCGGTGTTGCTGGTGGGGAGCGAGGAAGCCGCCGAGCGGATCGGTGTGAAACCGATCGCGCGGGTGGTGGCGAACGCGGAGATTGCGGCGGAGCCATCGGAGTTCCCCGTGGCCTCGGCCTGGGCGATCCAGAAGGCGCTGGGGAAGGCGAAGCTCGGGATAGGCGACATGTCGGTGATCGAGGTGAACGAGGCGTTTGCCGCCGTGCCACTCATCTGCGGGCAAGAACTGAACTGGGACAGCGAGCGCGTGAACCGAATGGGCGGGGCCGTGGCGATGGGACACCCGATCGGGGCGAGCGGGGCGCGATTGGCGATGACGGTGGCCTACCAGCTACAGGAACTGGGCAGCGGGTTCGGCATCGCAGGTATCTGCTCGGGTACGGGGCAGGGTGACGCGATTTTGCTGGAGGCGGTGTAGCAGGCGGTAGTACCTAGTCGGCCGGGAGGGCGGCGTGGGCGGCATCGCCCCAGGAAAACAGGGCGGCCGCGATGTGGACGGCCCCGGAGCCCGCGTCGGCGAGGCTGGCGGCTATCACGGAAGCCATGTCGGTGATCAGGGATGAGTCGCCGTACAGTTCCTGGGGGCGGCGCCTGTCGTACTGAAGGCTCTGG
>DATBWD010000126.1:0-13387 GCA_036515015.1 Tepidiformaceae bacterium | reverse complement strand
TCGACCTCCGCCCCGCCGAGCGACTTCGGCGTGAGCTGGCGGAACAGTCCGTGTTCGATGAGTGCGTCGACAATCGGCCGGGCGAGGGTTGCCTCGCGTTCCGACTGGTCGGCGTACTCGCGGATGATCGGGGCGATCTGTTCAATCGCCTCCAGTGCCGAAGTAGTCCGTTCGAGTGTGGTCATGTGGGGCAGCACCTCCTTCAGGTGAGGCGCCGAGTATAGGCATGCGCAGGCCCGCCGCAATATCCGCAATCCTACCCATTTCCCGTGCGTCGACGTGTGGGTAGCGGACCCCCAGACAAACGTATAGGGCGCAACGGGTGGGGGTTCCGTTGCGCCCTACTGTGGGGAGGAGACTGCGCTTGAAGTCTCAATCAGTACTGTAGGCAACACCGCCCGCCCCGCCATCCGTCGTTGGGGGTGAAGCCGTCCCCTACTTATGGGGGATCACCCGCCTTCGCCCACCGAAAGCACGATCTTGCCGAAGTTCACGTTCGCTTCCATCTGGCGCTGCGCTTCCCCGGCCTCCGCCAGCGGGTACACCCGGTCGACCACCACCTTCACCCGCCCGGATGCGATGTGGGGCACCACGCTCTTTTCGAACGCCCGCGTCGCCAGCCCTTTCTCTTCGAGCGGCCGCGCCCGCAGCGTCGTCCCCCGCACCTGCAGTCGCTTCTGCAGCAGCACGCCGATGTTCGCCTGTGTCGATGCCCCGCCCATCAGCCCGACGATGACCATCCGGCCCTTCGGCGCCATCGCCCGCATGTTCCGCTCCCAGTACTCGGCCCCGATGACGTCGAGCACCACGTCGACGCCCCGGCCGCCCGTCGCCTTGAGCACTTCTTCTGCGAAGTCCTGCTCCCGGTAGTTGATGCCGAGGTCCAGCCCGAGTTCCTTGGATTGCGCCAGCTTCTCGGCGCTCCCCGCGGTACCGGCGACGAACGAAGCGCCCATCACCTTCGCGATCTGCACGGCCGCGACCCCGACTCCCGACCCCGCCGCGTGGATGAGCACGCTTTCGCCCGCCACGAGGTCGCACTGGCGGAGCGCGTCGTGGGCAGTGATGTAGACCTCCGGCGTGGCGCCCGCTTCGTGCCACGAAAGGTTCTCCGGCACTTTCAGCGCCAGCCGGTGGTGGATGACCACCTGCTCGGCGTAGCCGCCGCCCGCCAGCAACCCCATCACGCGGTCGCCCTCGGCGAAGCCCTGGACGCGCTCGCCGCAACGCATGACCTCGCCCGCGAATTCGAGCCCCGGGATTTCGAACTCCGGCTTCGGCCCCGGCTGCGGGTAACTGCCCATGCGCTGGAGGACGTCGGCCCGGTTCAGCGCGGTTGCTCGGACCCGCACGAGCAGGTCTTCCGGCCCGGCAACGGGGTCCGGCACGTCGCGATACTGGAGGACCTCCGGCCCTCCCGGCGAAGAGATGACGACAGCTTTCATGAGGACGGATTCTACCGCCCTTCGCCCCTCGGGACGCCCCCGGGCTTAGTGGACGATCGCCTCTTCGGTCTCGGCGTCGAAGACGAACATCTTCGAAAGGTCGATCGCCACCTGCACCTCCTGGCCGGGGCGTGCGCTCGTCCGCGGGTCCACCCGGGCGAGGAACGTCTTGTCGTTTGCCAGCAGGTGGAGGAACACCTCGTTCCCCATCAGTTCCGTCACGTCGACTTTCGCCGTGATCAGGGTCGTCTCGGTCTCCGACGGGCGGAACTGCGGGTCGTGGATGTGCTCGGGACGGATGCCGAGGACGACCGGCTTGTCGAGGTACGGCATCAGCGGGAGATGCTTCTCCGGCGGCACCTGCAGCCGGAAGTAGTCTGTCTCGAGATAGATGAGTTCGCCGGTCTGGAAGAGTTTGCCGTTGAAGAAGTTGATCGCCGGGCTGCCGATGAAGCCCGCGACGAACATGTTGACCGGCTTTTCATAGACCTCCTGCGGCGTCCCCAGTTGCTGCAGCACCCCCAGGTTCAGGACGGCGATGCGCGACGCCATCGTCATTGCTTCGGTCTGATCGTGAGTGACATAAATGAAGGTCGTCGCGAGACGCTGGTGCAGCTTGCTGATCTCCGCACGCGTCTGGACGCGCAGCTTCGCATCGAGGTTCGAAAGCGGCTCATCGAACAGGAACACCGCCGGGTGCCGCACGATCGCTCGCCCCAGTGCCACCCGCTGACGCTGCCCGCCCGAAAGCTGGCGCGGCTTTCGCCTCAGCAGCGGCTCGATCCCGAGGATCTGGGCCGCCTCCTTCACCCGCTGTGCAATCTCGTCCTTCGGCGTCTTTCGCAGCGAAAGCCCGAACGCCATGTTCTCTTCGACCGACATGTGCGGGTAGAGCGCGTACGACTGGAACACCATCGCGATGTCGCGGTCCTTCGGCTGGACGTTGTTCACCACCCGGTCGCCGATGAGGATGCGCCCCGACGTGATCGTGTCGAGGCCGGCCAGCATCCGCAATGTGGTCGACTTCCCGCACCCCGAGGGCCCGACGAGCACGAGGAACTCGTTGTCGGCAATCTCCATCGTCAGGTCGTTGACGGCGACCGAGTCCTGGAACTGCTTGGTGACGTGGTCGAACGTGACGCTTGCCATTGCGGTCCCTCCCGGCGGCCCTAGCCCTTGACCGCCCCGGCCAGGATTCCCTGGACGAAGTAGCGCTGCAGCGCGAAGAAGATGATGAGGGGGACGACCATAGAAATGAACGCCGCCGCCGTCAATAGCTGGTACTGCGAACCGAACGAACTGACCAGGTTCGTGATCCGCAACGTCATCGGCGCCAGGTTCGGGTCGCCCAGCAGGATCAGGGCGACGAGCAGGTCGTTCCACACCCAGAGGAACTGGAAGATGGCCAGCGCCGCCAGCGCAGGCATCGAAAGCGGCAACACGATCCGGAAGAACACCCGCGTGTCCGATGCCCCGTCGAGGTAGGCCGATTCGAACAGGTCCCTTGGCAGCGACCCGAAGAAGTTGCGCAGCAGGTAGATAGCGAACGGCATGCCATAGGCCGCGTGCGCCAGCCAGATGCCGAGGTAGCTGCTCGTCCCGAACAGCCGCCCGCCGATGATCGGCACCGTGACGTCGATGGCCAGCTGGTTGTAGAGACGCAGCACCGGGATGAGCGTCATCTGCAGGGGCACGACCAGCAACGCGACCATCAGGAGGAAGAGCGCGTTCCGGAACGGGAAGTCCATCCACGCGACCGCGTAGGCCGCCATCGCCGCGAACAACAGCACGAGGATCGTCGCCGGGACCGTGATCAACAGGCTGTTCACGAACGCCCGGCCCATCCCCCGCGCTTCGAGCACCTGCTCATAGTTCGATGTCGTGAAGTGCCACCCCTGCTCGAGCGACGTCCACCACCCCGACGAAGCGATGGCCTGCGGCTCGCGGAAGGAACTGATGAGGAGCGCGACCGTGGGCAGGCTCCACAGCAGGATCATGCCAATGAGCACCAGGTGTAACGGCAGGCGCTCGAGGATTCGCTTGAGGATGTGGCCGGGCGTGCGTTGTTCCGTGGCGACGGCCGGTTCGGGACGGTAGACGGTGGCCATCAGCGAATCTCCTCCTGGAACTGGAAGCGGCGGATGCTGATCACCATCACCGGCACCACGGCCAGCAACAGGACAACGGCCAGCGCCGCCCCGACGCCGAAATCACGCACGACGAACGCCTGTTTGAAGAACAGCGTCGCCACCACGTCCGTCTCGAACCGCCCGCCCGTCATCACCCACACGAGGTCGAAGATCTTGAGCGACTGGATGACGAGCGTCGTCGTCACCACCACGATCGTTGGCGAGAGGATGGGGATGATGATGCGCCGGAAGATCTGCCATTCGTTCGCTCCGTCGACGCGCGCCGCTTCGAGCACCTCGGTCGAGATGCTCTTCAGCCCGGCCGAGAGGACGACGAGCGTGAAGCCCGTCCACATCCACACCGCCACGACCACGATCGAGAAGTTGTTCAACTGCAGCGGCCCGGGAAGCGAATCGGGTCCGCGTTCAGTCAGCCAGATATAGGGCGCATTCGGGTTCTGGAGCCACGCCGTCCGGTCCCCTCCTATCTCCTGGACGAGCGCATTGAGCGTGCCGATGTTCGGGTTGAATTCGTACATGAACCGCCAGATGACGGCCGCGGCTACGAACGACACCGCCATCGGGATGAACACCGCTGACTTGGCCACCGCCTCGTACCGCACCCGCGAGGTCAGCACCGCGAGGATGAGACCCACCGGGACCGCTATCAGCGGGAACAGGACCAGCCAGAGCAGGTTGTTCAACAACGCCGAGTGCGTGTCGCCGACCAGGGGCCGCGGGTTTTCGATGATGAAGCGGTAGTTGTCGAGGCCGACCCAGGAGTCGGATCGGCGGTCGAGCAGGCTGCGGCGCAACGTGTCGAGCACCGGGTAAACCAGGTACACGGAGAGCAGCAGCAACGCCGGGGACATCCACAACCAGGGCACCCAGGGCTTGCGGCCGATCATGTGTTTCCCTCCGGAAGAGACGGGCGCCGCGGGTTAACCGGGCGCCCATCTCCATCCACGTTCTGGCAGCGGCGAGACCGTTCCTACTCTCGTTCCCCTTCTATCTGTTGAAGGATGGAGTCCAGGCTCCCCGGATCCACGATGTACTGGGTCAATCCCTGGAACAGCGCCTGCTGGAGTGCTCCGCCAATGGCGTCGTCGAGGTCGAACCGGAACGTTTCGGCCTCGAGCAGTTGCCGCGCCTGGTCGCGAGCGAGGTCGCTCGGGTAGGCATCGAGGTCCACTTCGCCGTTGAGCGAAGTGAATCCGCCTTCCTCCACCCAGATCTGCTGAGCCTCGCCGGTCGCGAGGTAGTTCAGGAACGAACAGGTCGCCTCGTTGTTGTTGAAGGCGTAGACGATGTTCCCGTCGCCGGTGATGCCACCGCCCGGCCAGGTGAAGAAGTTGAAGTCGGTGCCCGGCTGCGCACTCGGGAACTGGTCGGTGATGAACCCGGAGGCGAACCCGCCGAGGTAGACCATCGCGGCCGTCGCCGGGGACTCAAACGGCGGGAAGGTCGAATCGATGAAGTTGGTCGCGTTGATGCCCGCCGCGCCCCCCTGGACGGTCATCTGCGGGTCCGTGGCGATCTCGCCGAACATCTCGAACGCCTGCTTCACCCGGTCATCCGTGAACGGGATCGAGCCGTCGATCAGGCCGTCGTACACTTCCTCGCCCAGTTCGTTGAGGATGATCTGCTGGATCCAGTCGCTGGCAGGCCATCCGCTCGCTTCCGCACTCTCGATGCCCATCGACCACGGAGGAGTGTCCGTGTCTTCGCGCACCTTATTGGAGAACTCGACCAGGTCTTCGAAGCTGTCGGGCTCGGGCACGTCAAGGTCGTGCTCGTCGAAGAACTTCGGGTTGTACCAGATCGTGCCCTTCGTGTTGGCCTTCATGAAGAACCCGTAGAGCTTCCCGTCCACCGTGCCGAGGTCCACGAACGACTCCGGGTAGTTGTCGCGGATGGTGTCTTCCAGCCCCTGGCACTGGTCGAGGCTGATGAGCCGGCCTTCGCGCGCGAACTGCTGGAACAGCCCGATCTCCGCCGGGATCGCCACATCGGGCGGGTTGCCGCCTTCGACGCGCAACACGAGGTCGGCGGTGATGTTGCGCGTCCCGGTGAAGTCGACCTGGCCCCCGGTGTCTTGCTGCCAGGGCGCGATCATCTTGTCGAAGCTGGTCAGTTCTTCAGCGCCCCAGATACCGAGGACGCTGACCGAACCCAGATTCTGTTGGCCCGGGGTGGCTGTCTGCCCCCCGCCGGAGGGCGTTTCCCCTCCACCGTTGTCGTCGTCGTCGTCGCCATTGCAGGCGGCGACAAACGCTGCCAGTAACAGCGTCCCGGCGAGGAGTACCGTCCATCGAGAAAGTCGACGGCCAAATTCCATTCCTTACCCCCTTATCTTGCGCGAGGTGCTCGCTGTCGGAGCCAGAACTGTGGCTTGGGGCACGACGTGGAAATCCACCTTGCCCCTCGGCCTGTTTCCGAAGGGTTGCAAATCGGGTAGGGACGTTACAGATTCATCTAAGTGCTGCTAACTCGCTACATAAATGACATGAAGCGTCGGATTTCTCCCGCCCGACCATAACCCGTGAACGACGTGAGTCTTTGCCCGGGCCACGGGCCTCGGCCGTGCCGATCGCCTACTCCGCGGGGAAGATGACCCCCGGGTTGAACAACCCCTGTGGGTCGAGCGCGCGCTTGATCGCACGCATCGCGGCGATGTCCTCCGCGCTCCGGGTGAGCTTGAGCCACGGCACCTTCGCCACGCCGATGCCGTGCTCGGCGCTGATGCTGCCGCCGAACCCCGCCACCAGCCGGAGGATGGTATCGGTCGCCCGTTCGTCCTCCGGGTCCAGGCCAAGGACGTTGACGTGGAGGTTGCCGTCGCCGAGGTGCCCGAACAGCACGGGCATCGCCCCCGGCGCCCCGGCCATCACCTCGCCCCGCACGGTCGCTTCGAATTCGGCCAGCCGCCCGAGCGGTAACGTGACGTCCAGTTTGTGCGGGATGCCGGCGGCATTGATCGCCTCCGTGTGTGCCTCACGGTAGCGCCAGAGCGCCGCCCGCTGCTGCCGTTCGACCGCGAACGCGCTGTCCACAATCTCCGCGCAGCCTTCGAGTACCGCTGCCAGTTCCGCCGAGGGATCGGCCCGCGCCGCGCACTCGACGAGCAGATAACAGCCGTGTACTCCCGGGAACGGACGGGTGAGCCCTGCATGGCTGCACACCAGCGCCATCCCTTCCTCAAAGAACGCCTCGACCGCGTCCAGCGAGGTGGTGCCCGCGCGCAGCCGATCGAGCACGAGCAGCGCGTCCTCAGTGCTCCGCAGCGCCAGCAGCGCCGTAACCCTGGCCGGGTACTGCGGTGCGAGGCGCAGCACCGCCCGCGTCACGATGGCGAGCGTCCCTTCGCTGCCGGTCAGCAGCCCCGCGAGGTCGTAGCCGGTGTTGTCCTTGGTCAGCCCGCTCATCCGGCTGACGACGCTCCCGTCGGGGAAGACTGCCTCCACCCCGGCCACCTGCGCGCGGGTAGCCCCGTAGCGCAACACCCGCAGCCCACCGGCGTTCGTCGCGATCATCCCGCCGACCGTCGCGCTGTCGCGTGCGGCGAGGTCGACCGGGTACTCGTAGCCCGCGGCCCGGGCGTGCTCCTGCAGTTCGGCGAGGGTCACCCCCGCCCCCGCGGTCACCTGGGCCGCTGCCGCATCAACCGGCTCGAGATCCTTCAGCCGTGCCAGGCTGAGGACCACTTCGCCCCCGCGCGGCACGCTCCCGCCGACGAGCCCTGTGTTTCCGCCCTGCGGGACGATGCGCGCCCCGGCCTCCGCGCAGGCGCGGACGACGCGGGCCACCTCGGCCGTGTCGGCGGGGCGCACGGCAAGCCGGGCCCGGCCCCGGAAGCGCCGCGTCCAGTCCGTCTCATAGGAGGCGAGCACATCGGGGTCGGTGATGACGTTCGAGGCCCCGGTGATGCCGGCGAGCCGTTCGGCCAGCGGGTCAGCGGTCATATCGCCTCATTATCCGCCCGGCGCCCTTTGTTGCATGGAGGCCCCACGACCGGTGTTTTTGTGCGAAGAATACTCGCCTCGGATTCACTCCAGCACAGTTCCTTGTCTCAGCCCGGTTTCAATGTGACAATTGACCCGTTATGACCGCGCAAGTGGTACCCTCGCATACCCAATTGATTGGACAGCTTTCCCAGGCAGGGCTGGCTGTCTCCTCCCAGAGGGTTGCGCTGTTGGGCTCGCTCATTGCGTCCGAATCCGAGCACCCGACAGCAGACTCCCTCTACCAGGTCCTACAGGCCCAGTTCCCGACCCTCAGCCGCGCCACGGTTTACAACAACCTCGCGGCGCTGGTCGCAGCCGGCCTCATAGAGCGCATCGACACGCACGAAGGTTCGCGGTTCGGTCCCGTCCCGGTCCCGCACGTGAACCTCATTTGCGAGAGTTGCGGCTCCATCGAAGACGCACTGGTGAACAGCGAGTTACTCACCACGGTGCGTGAGCGCGCCGCCGCCGAGATCGAAGGGTTCCGCCCGTTGAACCTCGCCGCCACGCTCTCCGGCACTTGCCGGGCCTGCCAGGGCTAACCTTCCGACGCGTCCACTAACACCGAGGGGGCCGGCATTGCCGGCCCCCTCTTCCTTCGCAAGATAGCCATCAACCTCAGCCGCTGATGAACGTCCGCGAAAAGCTGTCCTCGTCGACGTAGACACCCTCGAACAGGACTGGGGTCTGCATTCGCAGCTGCTGGCCAATCCGCAGCGTCGCGTCGCTCCCGTTCCAGCCGCCATACGCCCGGATCGGCGCGTCCCAGAGCGACTCCGGCCAGCCCGTGCGGTCACCGGCGAAGTCCCAGAGGGGCACATCGGAGAACGAACTGTCGGGGCCCATGACGTCCCCCCACATCCCCCAGCCGGTGTAGATGACCGGCCGCACACCATACCCGCGGACTCCATCCACCATCGCCCGCGTGACCGCAAACCGTCCACCCGGCTCTTGCTCGACGTCCAGCGCGAAGAACTTCAGGTACTGGCGGACTGACGGCGCGATGTTGTCGAGCGCCTGCTTCCAATAGCTGACGGGCCGCCCGTAGGCCCCGATCCACATCCCCGCCGCCAGGGCACGCTCGAGGACGGTCGTGGTTGCCCACCATGCCTGGGGGTTGCTGCCCCAGTACGTGTGCGCGGTGGTGATGAATCCCTCGTAGCCCGCCGCTCTTGCCCGGTCGAACCAGAGCTGGCCCTGGGGCCCTGCGTTTCCAAAATCTGTATCGAGGGCGCGAGCCAGGCCGGCCGGGCTCACTTCACGCGCCACTGGTTCGCTCGCCGGGTACGGCGTTGGCTCCGTGCGAATTGCCTCGGAGGTGGGCGCGGCGGCCTCCGCCGTCCCCGTGGGATTCACAGCCGCCGCCGTGGGCGTTGCCGTCGCCGGCACGACCGTCGCGGTTGGCGTCGCTGTCGGCGATTGCACGGTCGGGGTGGCCGCTGGTGTCTCGCCGCCGAGCCGGGCCGCCTTCTTCACCTGGCCGGGCGGAGACTTCGCGGCGATTGGGTTGACGGCTACCGCCCCCGCAACCAGCGAACTTCCCGCCAGCGCTGCTCCCCCGAAGACAAACTGTCGCCTGCTGATCCTCATCCAGTCCTCCCTCACCACAAACCGCCAACCGGACAGCGGCGCCGTTGCCGGTCGGGGTCGTTTCGCCCGGGCTGGAGCGCGCGCGGCGGGTTGCGAAAACGACCTCTTCCGTCTCACCACCGCACCCCGCCAGTGCCCAGGGGCACCTGCGGGTCGCCACACCCGGCCTGTCTTTAAAATCGTCAACGAGACCCGGATTCAGCAGACGTCACTCGGATGTAAGGGAATAGATGGTTTTGTAACTCCGTCGTAAAAAACGCGATGAGTTTGACATAGCGTCAGCAAAAGCCCGTAGATCAGGACCGCTCGCCAGCGCAGGAGCGTGCCTGTGCGTCCCCGGAGAAAAGGAAAAGGAGAGGGGCGAGCGGCCGCCCGCCCCGGGATCGCCTGGCCCTCCAGCGGGCTACTGCAATCCCCGCGCCACCCGTTGCTCGTTGGCGAACTTCATCGCCTCGGCCGATTGCTGGTCGATCATCGCGAGCACCTGATCGCCCGACATCCTCTGGCGCGCATCGCGGATCATCTGGACCTGTTGCGCCTGGGGCGAATTCGTCCCGAATCCGCCGCGGTCCGCCAGCCCGCCATCGATCAGGTTGTAGGTGCCGGTGACGTACTCCGCCTCGTCACTGGCCAGCCAGCAGGCCACGTTACCGATGTCCTCCGGGTACCCCAGCCGCCCGAGCGGTACCGCCCGTTCGGTCTGCACCCGGTCGTCGCCCTCGCCGATCAGCCCCGCGGCCAGCGGAGTATCGATGATCCCCGGCCCGATGCTGTTCACCGTGATGCCATAGGGCGCGAGTTCTTGCGCCCACACGCGAGCGAGCATGCGCACTCCCGCCTTGCTCGCGCAGTAGGCGCCCAGCCCCGGGCTGGCTCGCTCCGCCGCCAGCGAGGCGATCGCTATCACCCGCCCGCCGCGGTTCCGGCGCACCATCTCCCGCCCACACGCCTGGACAGTGAGGAAGACGCCCTTCAGGTTCACGTCGATCTGGGTGTTCCAGTCCTCCTCGCTCATCGTCAGGACCGTCCCGCCCCGCCCGATGCCTGCGTTCGCCACGACGATGTCGAGGCCGCCCAGTTGCTCCACCGCGGTCGCCGCCAAATCGATAAGCCCCGCCCGGTCGCGGACGTCTACGGCCCGGGCCGCAGCCGCGCCGCCGGCCTCGCGCACCTCCCTGGCGGTCGCCTCGGCCCTCGCGCCGACGATATCCGCCGCCAGGATGTCGGCGCCTGCCGACGCGAGCGCCAGCGCTATCCCGCGGCCGATGCCGCTCCCGGCGCCCGTCACGACCGCCACCTTGCCCGTCAGGTCCAGCATGGTTGCCTCCTTGTCGAGTCATCGCTCACGACAGCTTGGCGCAGTATGGCCGAGACGGTTCTCGAAACAAAGTGGCCTCGATCACGTGATTTGCGAATCTGCTGGGCCATGAGCGTTATGTGTTTGTAACTCCCCTCTCGCTAAGGTGAAGCCACGTACCACGTTCGAGCGAGGGCGAGCGCCACACAATGACGACTTCTTCCGGGCATCGCCCGCGTTCGCCCATTACTGCCGCATCCCGCTCCCCGGTCCCCCAGATGGCCTTCGAAGACTTCTTCCAAAACGGCGCCGTCCCCATGCACTGGGTCGCCCCGGATGGCACCATCATCCGCGCCAACAACGCCGAACTGGACCTCGCCGGCTACGAACGTGACGAATATGTCGGCCGGCCGATCTTCGGCTTCCACGAAGACCCGGGCGCCATCGAGCACCTGCTCGAGCGGCTGCGCGCCGGCGAAGTCGTCCGAAACTTCCCATCGGTGATCGTCCGCAAGGACGGCACGAAGCGGCATGTGCTCATCGATTCGAGCGCCTACTTCGAAGACGGCAAAATCGTCCACACCCGCTGCTTCACGCGCGATGTGACCGCAGAGCGCCGCCGCGAGGCAGCCGTCGAACGTCGAGAATCGTGGTTCCGCTCGCTCTTCGACCGGGTGCCGATCACCCTCTACACCCTCACCGCCGATGGCCGCGTCGACTTCGTCAACGGGACCCGCTATGACGGCTCGCGCAATGGCCGGGCATTCATCTGGGGCGAGCGCGCCATCCACCCCACCGACGTCCGCCGGGTTCGCCGCCGCACCGCTTCGGGCATTCGCTCGGGCCGCCCGTTCGATATCGAATTCCGCCTGCGCGGCGACGACGGCCGCTACCGCTATCACCTCGCCCGCTACGTGCCGGTCACGGATGAGGACGGGACGCTGACCGGCTGGGTCGGCACCTCCATGCAGATCGACGAGCAGAAGCGCGCCCAGGAATCGCAGAGGTTCCTCGGCGCGGCGGGCGAAGTGCTCTCGCGCTCGCTCGATGTCGATGTCACGCTCACCAGCCTTGCCCGCCTGAGCATTTCCCATCTCGCGGAAGGGTGCTCCATCGAACTCCTCAATCCCGAAGGGCGGATCGAGAGCGTCGCCGTCGCCCACCAGGACCCCCACATCGAGGAACTGCTGGGCCAGATCCGGCGTCGCAACCCGCCCGCGGTCGGTGGCCCCCACGCCATCGCCCGCGCCATTTCCTCGTGGGAACCGGTCAACGTCCAGATCGATGAGCACTACCTTGCCGAAATAGCGATGGACGAGGAGCACCTGGTGGCCTCCCGTTCCCTCGATGCGACCTGGTCACTCTCCGTCCCGCTCATCGCCCGGGGCCGCTGCCTTGGCGCCATCACGCTCTACCGGAGCGCGAGCAGCCCCCGCTTCGATGATGACGAGGTCCGGGTCGCCGTCGACCTTGCTCGCCGCGCTGCGCTCGCCATCGACAACGCGGAACTGTTTCGCGCCTCCCAGCAGGTTGCCGACGAACTGCTGAAGGCGAACCGCGTGAAGGACGAGTTCCTCGGCCTCGTCTCACACGAACTGCGCACTCCGCTCACGACGATCATTGGCAACGCCGACGTCCTCCGCCGCCGGGGCGCCGAGATCGACCCCGAGCACCTCCGCACCGCCAGCGAGGACATCCAGCACGACGCCGAGCGGCTTTACGCGCTCGTGAAGAACATGCTCGTCCTGTCGCATGTCGAAGCCGAACGGGACGTCATCGTCGAGCCCACCCTTGTGCAGCGTGTCTTGCCGCGCGTGGTGGCGACTCACAGCGCACGCTTCCCCGAGCGGGAGATTCTCACCCACCTCGAACCTGGGCTGGGAGCGGTCCTCGCCCAGGAGAGCTATCTGGAGCAGATCCTCGGCAACCTCATCAGCAACGCCGAGAAGTATGCCCCCGCCGGCACGCCCATCACGGTCATCGCCCAGCCGAAGGACGACCACATCGCGATCGCCGTCCTCGACCGCGGCCAGGGCATCGCCCCCGACGACCTCGACAAGATCTTCAAGCCGTTCTTCCGTTCCGAACGGTCGGCCGCGACGGCCGGCGCCGGGCTGGGGCTGGCCGTCTGCCAGCGGCTGGTGGAGGTGCAGGGCGGCCAGATCTGGGCGCAGCCACGCCAGGGTGGCGGCACCGAATTCTGGTTCACCCTCCCCGTCGCCCACGACGGGTAACCACCGACCCGACGAATCCAACACAGGTCTACGATCGAATCAAGGCCCACCAAGAAGACGCCATCGTGATGGACCACGACTCCGACAAGGTTGAGCTGTGGGTGGGCGACGAACTGCGAGGTGAAGAGACGAACGGAGGGGCACCACGCTTCGCCCCGTCCTGGACAGTATCCGGCTGAATGTGGCGAGCGCTAGCGGCCCGCAGCGGCGTTGGCGACATCGATGCCGCGCATGTGCGTGAAGTAGCAGGCGTCGATGACAGGCTTCGCGGCGTCTGACTCGCCTTTTGATGCAAACGGCCCGGCAGTGTACTGGGGCTTGCCATTCAGGCCGTTGGAGACTAAGTACGGGATGCTAGCTTCGTCGAGGCAGTCCAGCGTGCGCTGAAAGGCGTCGGAGTACTCGTCCTGGCTGATCTCGCCATCGGCGAGCGCGGCCTGCTGTTCGTCCCCACCGCCAAGGCGTTCTGCTTCGCCTTGGGGGACGGGGATGGTGCCAGCATCGGCAAGCGCCATCGCGCCAATTAGGATACCGACTAGCGCCGCAGCGCCGAGAGCCGCCACGGCTACAACTCTGGCTCGGACCTGCATGGGTCTATTCCTCGCCTTCGGCTAGTACGTGCTGTACTGAATCTGGCCGCTACTGGGGTTTGTTGACTACACGAGGTTACAGTCCGGGGATGGATCCG
>DATBWD010000125.1:0-5103 GCA_036515015.1 Tepidiformaceae bacterium | reverse complement strand
CGGTCGGAGGCGATGCGGATATCGCAGGCGAGTGCGAGGCTGAGGCCGGCGCCCACGGCATGGCCGTTCACCAGGGCGACGGTCGGCTTGCCGATGGTGTGCAGCTTGAAACTCGTGCGGTTATGCGAGTGGCGAAGTTCGCGGACACGGGCATCGAGGGTCGTGACGAGATTGCCGTCGCCGGCGGTGCCGGAGGTCGTGGTGTTGCGGGAGCCCATGTCCTTCACGTCGCCGCCGGCGCAGAAGGCGCGGCCGGCGCCGGTGAGCGCGATGCAGCGCACCTCGCGGTCCTCCTCGCACTGAGCAAGGTAGTCGCCGATCATGGGGACGAGGCGGCCGCCCATGGCGTTGAGGCTATCGGGCCGGTTGAGGGTAATGAGGGCGACGCCGTCGGGGCGCTTTTCGAGCAGGACGTCAGACATTGGACGCTTCCTCCATCGTTGGGTGTTGGTGATCCTGCCCCCTCGGGCTGCATCCTGGCAATCGGTAGTTTGATGCAACCGTTTTCCTGGACTTCGCCGTAGAATGCCGCGTCATGACGGAGCAGGCTGCCACATCCACTGCCCCGGACTTGCCGGATGCCGCGGCGCACCCCGCCGGCGCGACACGGAACCCGTTCACGGTGGCCAACTACCAGAAGTGGTGGAGCGCCTCGGTCGTGGCCGGGCTGGGAGTCGGCATCCAGGCGGTCACGGTGCCGCTTTTCGTCCGCGACCGGGTCGACCCCGACTTCCGGGCGATAGCGATCGCGGCGGCGCTCATCTGCCAGACGCTCCCGGCCGCAGTGCTCGCACTGGTGGGCGGGGTGGCGGCCGACCGGGTCGAGCGGCGGCGAATCCTGGTGCGGACGTATTCAGTGGCGGCATCCGTTTCGGTCGCTTACGTGTTCCTCGCGGGCTTCGACGTGCAGGCCATCTGGCCGGTGTTCCTGCTGGCGGCGGTCATCGGTTCGGCGGGCGCGTTTACGAACCCGGCACGGCAGAGCATGCTGCCGCAGATCGTGGGCCGGTCGCAGCTTCAGAACGGCGTGATCTTCGGGACGATGGCGTTCATGGCCTCGCTACAGTTCCTCGGGCCGACCGTCGGAGGGCTGATCGCGGACCTGCAGGGACTGACCTCCGCTTTCGCAGTCGAGGTAGTCCTGCTGGCGGCGGCGGCGCTGCTCTTTTCACGCATCGGTACGGACACGCCGGCGCGAACCGGGAAGACTGTCTTCGGCGACCTGAAGGACGGGCTGCGGTACACGGCCGGCCAACCGCCCATTGTTGGTCTGCTGTTACTTGCGACAATCCCGGGCGTCCTGTTGATGGGTCCGTTCGCCGTGACCGTGGTCCTGATGGTGGAGGACATCTTCGCGGCGAGCGACCGCTACGTCGGCATCCTCTGGGGCTGCTTCGGGGCGGGCGTTTTCCTGGGTTCGGTGATGCTGTCGCTGCGCCAGGTGGGCCGGCGGGGATGGTTGTTGTGCTTCTCGGTGCTGGCCGGTGGCACGATCTTCGTGCTTTATGGCTTGAGCGAGTCGCTCTACCTGTCGATGGCGATACTCGTTGCGTGGGGGCTCTGCCCGGCACTCTTCATCAACTTCGCGGTGGCGCTGCTGCAGGAAACGACCGCGCCCGAGAAGATGGGCCGGGTGATGAGCATGTATGGCCTGGCGTTCAGCGCCTCGGTCCCCATCGGGTACGCCCAGGCAGGCGCGGTGACGAGCCTCTGGGGACCACAGGCGACGATCATCTCGAGTGGCATCGTCTGTGCGCTGCTCGGACTGGGGTGCCTGCTCTTCCTGCGGCCGGTCCGGGAAATGGACTGACCGAGCTCAGAATTCGAGGATGGCGCGGCCGGCGATCTGGCCGTGTTCGAGTGCGTCGGTGGCATCGTTGATCTGGTCGATCGAGTAGCGGGCGGTCACGAGCGCGTCGAGGTCGAGGTCGCCTTCGTGGTACCAGCGGAGGAACATCGGGAAATCGCGGTCGGGGCGGCAGGAGCCGCCAATGCTGCCGATGTACTTCTTCTCGTTGATGAGCAGATCGACGGCGTTCAGTTCGACGGGCGTGGTGGGAACGCCGACGAGGACCGCCGTGCCGCCACTCGACTTCCCGAGGACGCCGGAACGGGCGGCGGGGAGGATCTGTTCCATGGTGACGCGGACCCCGATGCAGTCGAAGGCGAAGTCGACGCCCGCGACGGGCAGGCCCATCATGCTGAGTTCGGTGGCACTGGCCGTCAGTTCGTGGATCCTGGCGACCGGGTCTTCGCGGGAAGCGTTGATGCCGATGGTCGCGCCGAACTTCTTCGCGAAGTCGAGTTTTGCGTCGTCGAGGTCGACAGCGATGATGGGGTCGGCGCCGACGACGGCGGCCGCGGCGAGGGCGGAGAGGCCGACGCCCCCGACGCCGAAGACAGCAACGCTCTGGCCCTTCTTGACGCCCGCCGTGTAGTAGACGGCGCCGGCGCCGGTCATGACGGCACAGCCGATGATCGCGGTGACATCGGTCTTCGTGTCTTTGGGGATCTTCACGACGAACTGCTCGTCGGCGATGGTGTTGTCGGCCCAGGTGAAGACATTCTGGGAGCGGGCGGTGGCGCCGCCGGGGAGGTCGAGCGAGACGGGTTCGGCCGGGCGGGCGGCATGTTCGCCGTCGCGGGGCACCCACGTGACCATGACGTAGTCGCCCTCCTGGACGTGGGTCACCTCGCGGCCCTTTGCGATGACCACGCCGGTGGATTCGTGTCCGAGGATGACGGGGGCCTGGCGGGGGCGGTGCATCTGATGCAGCTGGGAGTGGCAGACGCCGCTGGCGAACTGCTTTACGACGACCTGGTGGGGGCCGGGGTCGGGAAGCTGGATTTCCTGGACTTCGAGACGGCCGGGTTCCTGAGGGACGACAACGACGCGGGCAGGCGTGGGCATGGGGCAAACTCCTCTTCCAAGTGGGGCGGATTCTACGGAATCGGGAGCGGGCCTGCTGGCGCTACTTCCGGGGGGCGATGAGTTCTGCCGCCGCAAGGACGGCGCTGGCGACCACCTCGGAGCAGACCTGCATGCCGCCGGCAGACGCGTACTCGGCGGCCTCGACGCGATCTGCGAGGTTGAACTTTCGCCCCATCCTGGCTTCCAGGATCTCCTCGCAGCGGGTGCTGCCGTTTTCTCGTTCGAAGCGGCGGCAGAACCTCCGGGCGGGGGTGAGGGAACCGGCGAAGGCGGCCGCGTCGTCGATGTCGTCGCGGCCGTAGACGAGGCCGAGCGCCATCACGGAGCCGATGACGGCACCGCAGGTCTCGCCCCGGAGGGCGATCCCGGGGAACGGCGTGAGCGCCTTGAGGACGGCATCGCGCGGGAGGTCGAATTCCTCCTGGAGTGTGAGGAATGAGGCCTGGGCGCAGTTGGCGCAGGCGCCGAGCGTATCGCGCGCTCGCTGGGCGAGGCGGGAGAGGGACTCTTCGGTGAGGGTTGTTTCGGTCATGGGAAACGGCTCCTTTCGCGCTGGCGCGCAACAGGGACCGCTCACCGTTCGCTTGTCCGGGGCCCTCGCGGGCGGAGGGCGGGCCGCGCCCGTTGCGTGGCCCTCGCGATGCGATCGTACCGCGCGAGTCAAGGGGGGGCCGCAAGGGTTGAGATTGACGCACTGGTGCTAGCATTCAAGGAATGAGCGAGCAGGCAGTGCACCACTCGATGGACCCGGGCGAGCGGGCCGTGCAGGTGCTGCGCGCCCTCGAGGAACTGAAGAGCGATGAGCCCGTCGCAGCCGGGGCACGGGAACGATTGCTCGCGCGCCTTATCGACTTTGGCTTCGTCTGTGCGGTGGGAGCGGTGCTGGGTATTGCCGCCGGGGCACTCACGCTGGCGGCGTTCCCGGACAAGGATGGGGCGAGCACGAGCGCCGCGGAGATAGACCCTTCGAACCCGGCGGCCATCGCGACAGGGCTCGGGGTGGTCACGGCAGTGTTGCTGGTCGAAGTTGTGATGCTCGTGCGCTGGGGGCGGACGCCGGGCAAGCGGTTCATGGGGCTGACTGTGGTCGAGCGCGGGACGGGCCGGCGGCCTTCGATTCAAAGCGCGTCCATCCGGACACTGGTATGGGGCATGCCGGCGGCGCTGGCGGTGGGGTTCTGGTGGGCGGCGGCCATCTCGTGGGTGTTCGTGCTGGCGACAGTGGGAAGCTGGGCCTGGCTGTTGCGTGACCGGGAGCGGCGAGCGGCACACGATCTCGCTTCCGGCACCCGGGTGCTTGATCCGCGGTAGCGCGGGGCGACGGTTTTCGACAGAATCCTGAGATGACTGACGAACTGCTCTTCGAACGAAGAGGGCCGATTGGCATCCTCACCCTGAACCGTCCGGAACGGCTCAACGCGCTCAACCACGTGATGGTGGCCGGGCTGAGGGCGTTCTTCGATGAGCGCCAACACGACTATGAGACCCGGATGATCGTCATCACGGGCAAGGGACGGGGCTTCTGCGCGGGCTTCGACCTGAAGGCATCGGGGGAGCAGGGGCCGTGGCGGCAGGGGCTGGGGCCGGTCCATGACGCCTACGCGTTCCAGGAGGATATCGCGGACATCATCGTCAAGATGCGGCGCTGCCCGCAGCCGCTGATCGCGGCGGTGAACGGCGCGGCGACAGGGGGCGGATTCTCGATCGCGCTTGGGTGCGACATGCGGATCGGGACGCCTGAAGCGAGGTTCGCCTGTTCGTTCCTGAACCTCGGTCTCGGGGGCGGAGACATGGGGACGAGCTATCACCTGCCGCGACTGGTGGGGTCGGCGCATGCGGCCGACCTGCTGTATTCGGGACGGATTGTGGATGCGGAAGAGGCGAAGGGGATGGGGCTCATCAGCCGGATCGTCGAGCGGGAGGAACTGCTGCCGGCTGCGATTTCGACGGCCGAGGCGATCGTGGCGAAGGCAAGTCCGATGGGGCTTCGGCTGACGAAGGAAGTGCTGAACGAGACGGTCGCCGGGATCTCGCTCGAAGGGGCGTTGAAGCTGGAGAACCGGAACCAGATCCTCGCCGGCCAGACCGCGGATTCGAAGGAATCGCTGCAGGCATGGCACGAGAAGCGTCAGCCCGTTTGGCGAGACGCGTAGAAGCATCCCGGCGCCGGG
>DATBWD010000124.1:0-5419 GCA_036515015.1 Tepidiformaceae bacterium | reverse complement strand
TCGTAGATGGCCTCGCCGACGCGGCGGTCGCCACGGCTGAGGACGGCTTCGAGGAAGCTATCGCGGGGGTCGTTCCAGCTGAACTCGATGCCGGCGGAGCGGCAACCGTCGCGGAGGAGGGAGTGCTTGGGGCGGAGTTCTTCGGCGGTATCCTGGCGGGCCCACTGGAAGGGGGTGTGGGGCTTGGGCACGAGATTGCTGGTGCTGACGCGGACGCGGGCGCGGTTGCCGACATACTTGCGGCCAATGGCCTTCACCTTCTGGCCCATTTCGATGATGCCGGCAACATCCTCCATCGTTTCGGTGGGGAGGCCGACCATGAAGTACATCTTGATGCCGGTCCAGCCGCGCTGGAAGGCGTTCTCGGCGGCGCCGAGGAGGTCTTCTTCGCTGACCAGCTTGTTGATGGCGTTGCGAAGACGCTGACTGCCGGCCTCGGGCGCGAGGGTGAGGGTGTGCTTCTTGCCCTTCGCCACCACATTCGCCACTTCGACGGAGAAACTATCGACTCGGGTGCTCGGGATGCTGACTTTGAGGCCCGGGAAGGTGGAGGTCAGCCTTTCAACCATGGGCACGATCTCACTGTGGTCGGTCGTGCTGAGCGAGAGGAGCGAGACCTCGTCGTAGCCGGTGTTCTGCATGAGTTGGCCAGCTGCCCGGACGACATCTTCGGGGCTGCGTTCGCGGGTGGGGCGGTAGATCATGCCGGCCTGGCAGAAGCGGCAGCCCTGGGTGCAGCCGCGCTGGATCTCGACGGCGGCACGGTCGTGGACGGTCTGGATGAAGGGCACGATGGGCTTCACCAGCGGCGGCGGGAGTTGTTCGACGATGCGGCGGCGGATGACCTTCGGCGCATCGGGGACCTTTGGTTCGAGGGCGAGGAAGTGGTTGGCGGCGTCGTAGCGCGCTTCGTAAAAGGAGGGGACGTAGACGCCGGGGAGGGCGAGGAGGTCCCGGAGGCGCTGCGTGCGGGGGGCGCCTGAGCGTTTCCATTCGCGGACGAGGTTAGCGAGGTCGACGACGGCGTCTTCGCCTTCGCCGAGGAAGAAGGCGTCGATGAAGCGGGACATAGGCTCCGGGTTGAACGAGCCGCTGCCGCCGGCGATGACGAGGGGGTGCTCATCGCTGCGCTGGTCAGCGAGGACAGGGATACCCGCGAGGTCGAGCATGTTGAGCACGTTCGTGTAGGTCATTTCGTACTGGAACGTGAACCCAAGGACATCGAAGTCGCGGATGGGGCGGCGGTTTTCGAGGCTCCAGAGGAGGACGCCCTCGCGGCGCATCTCGGCCTCCATGTCCTCCCAGGGAGCGAAGGTGCGTTCGCAGGTGACATCGTCGATGCGGTTGAGGATGTCGTAGAGGATGCCGAGGCCCATGTTCGACATGCCGATGTCGTAGTTGTCGGGGTAAGCGAGGGCGATGCGGACGGTTGTGGAGTCCCAGTCTTTGGTAACGCTGTTCCATTCGCCGCCCGTGTAGCGGGCCGGCTTGGTGACACGGGAGAGCAGCTGGTCGATCGTGGCAGTCATAGGTCACATCCTTTCCGGGAGGCGGATCTCCCGGCAGGCAAAGATCCATGATAGCTGAGGTTGGCGGGCCGTGAACCGGAGGAGAGGGGCGCGGCCTTTACGCCGGACGTTCCCAGACCATGACCGTGAATTCGGGGACGCGGTACCAGTCCTCGAAGAAGGGGTCGGCGCGGAGTGAGTCGTCCGGCGGCATCGGTTCGAGGAAGTCGCGAAGGAGGAAGCCGGCGCCGAGGTAAGCCTGCATGTAGCCGCTCAGCGGCCGGTGCCAGTTGATGACGCGGATACCGCGCAATTCAAGAGGGATGGGCCGCTCTTCGAGATAGCGGTCGACCGGGCGATAGAGACGGCGGCCTTCGCTGTCCTTCTTCCAACCACCGGACGCGCTGGTGAAGCCGACATTGGCCACAACGAACCGTCCGCCGGGCTTCAGGACGCGCGCCACCTCGCGGATCGCTTCCCGGTAGCCTTCGATGTCGACGAGGGTGATGTAGCTGACGGCAAGGTCGAAGATGGCATCAGCGAACGGGAGGGTTTCGGCCGGAGCCCGGACGTAGCTGCCCACCGGGTGGCGGGCAGCCGCGGCCACCACCATCCCGGCCGTGGGGTCGATGCCAACGGTCGCTGCGCCGCGTTTGCCGAGCATGCGGCAGAAGCGGCCCTCGCCGCAGCCGAGGTCGAGGACGCGCCGTCCCGTGACCTCGCCGACGAGGCGCAGCATGACGCCATCGAGGAGCAGTTCGCGCACGGGATCGCCGCTATCGATATAGGCGATCCAGGCATCGGCCGAACCCCGCCATGAAGTATCGCGGCCCATGCGTCCCTCCTGCCGCGGTGCGCGGCCAACGGGCCAGTGTAAGGCGCGCGGCGGTACAGCACAGGGGATGGCGGTGGTACCGTTGCCGCTGTGAATGTGGACGCCGTCATCGTGGCCGCCGGGGGTTCGACCCGGTTTGGGGAGCGCGACAAATTGCTCGCGGACCTCTGCGGGGCGCCGGTCATCGCATGGTCGCTGGCGGCGTTCGAGGCGGCAGAGGCGGTCGAGCGGATCGTGCTGGTTGTGGCCGCGGGGCGGCGCGACGAACTGACGGAAGTTGCACAGACGTGGGCGCCGGGCAAGCTGGCGGCGGTCGTGGAGGGCGGGCGAGGCGGCGCGACAGCGTGGAGGCGGGGCTACGGGCGTGCGTGAACCGGTATGTGGCGATCCACGATGGGGCGCGGCCGCTGGTGACGGCGCCGATGATAGCGCGGTGTATCGAGGCAGCAACAGGAAAGCCGGGGGCAATAGCGGCGATCCCGGTGGTGGACACGATCAAGGAGGCCGATGGCGGGCTGGTGACCGGGCACCCGGACCGTTCGCGGCTATGGGCGGCACAGACGCCGCAGGTGGTCCTCCGGCAGGCGTGGCTCGACGCGGCCGCCGCCGGGGACGACGACGAGACTGACGACGCGGCGATGCTGGCACGGTTCGGGCTGGAAGTCGCGATCGCGGAGGGCGACCCTTCTAACATCAAGATCACGCGCCCGCTGGACCTCGAACTGGCGGCGACGATCCTGCGGGCGCGGGGAGTGACCGCGTGCGCGTAGGGCTGGGCGAGGACATCCACCGCATCGACGACAGCCGGACGCTGGTGCTGGGCGGGGTGATCATCGAAGAGGGGCCCGGGCTGGCGGGGCACAGCGATGCGGACGTATTGCTGCACGCGATCACGGATGCGGTGCTCGGGGCGGCCGGGCTCGGGGACATCGGGCACTACTTCCCGGCTTCTGACCCACGTTACGCGCACGCCGATAGCGCGGACTTCCTGCGCGTGGCGTTGAAGCTGGCGCGCGAAGCCGGCTGGGAAGTGGGGAACATCGACTCGACGGTGCGGGCGGAGCGCCCAAGGCTCGCGCCCTACATCGAGCACATCCGGGAGCGCATCGCGGAGGTCGCGGGGATCGAACAGGGGCGGGTGAGTGTGAAGGCGAAGACGGCGGAGGGGCTGGACGCGGTAGGACGGGGCGAGGCGATGGCGGCGAGCGCGATCGTGTTGCTGGAGCGAGCCGGTTAAGAACGCTTGCAATTAACGCAGCAACGCGCGATTCTCTTTCGATAGAGGCAATCGAACGAAATGATAGCCAGCACAAATAGAGGAGGTGGCGCACCGATGAACCCCAGCGGCACGTTTGTCTTCGTCTCGCGCCATCGCGACTGCTTCCTCGCCGGCGTCCCAGGCCGGAGTGCGCCCAAGGGCTGAGTTCGCCACAACCGATCCTCAGATGCCGTGGGCCCACCAGCGTCCCACGGTTTTTTCGTTTCTCCAGCGACTGGACGAAGAACGCCGCGGGCGCCACCGGCCCCAGACCGTCAACGTTCGTCCTCCCAGATCAAGGAGAAACACAGGTGCACCAGTCAGCAACAGTCAGCAACCCGGCCCCGGGAGAGGGTGAGGCGGTCGATCCGTCCCCAGTGGCCGTCACCGCGCTCGAAGTGCGAGACGCTTTCAAGGTGTTCACGAAGGGCGGCGGGCCACTGGCACGCTTCCGACGGAACGGCGAGCGTCGCAAGACCGTGGTGGCGGTCGACCGGATGAGCCTGAGCGTCAAGAAGGGCGAGGTGTTCGGCATCCTGGGTCCGAACGGGACCGGGAAGAGCACCCTCATCCGGCTCATCTCGACGCTCCTGATACCGGATGGCGGCAGCATCCGCGTCTTCGGTCGCGACGTGATCGACGACGAGGCCGAGGTGAAGCGGATGATCAACCGGGTGTCGGTGGAGGCGTCGTTCTTCAAGAAGCTTTCGCCGATGGAGAACCTGCTCTACGGGGCGCGGCTCTACCGGGTCGACGCCGACGAGGCGAGGGAGCGGATCCACGAAATCCTCGGGCGGCTTGGGATCGAGCGGCACTCGATCAATTCGTCGATGGAGGACATGTCGCGGGGGATGCAGCAGAAGGTGGCGATCGCGAGGGCGTTCCTGACGTCGCCGATCCTGCTGCTGCTCGATGAGCCGACGACCGGACTGGACCCACATTCGAAGCGAGAAGTGCAGGCCTTCGTACGGGAGATCCGGGACAAGCACGAGGCGACCGTCCTGCTGACGACACACGACATGCAGGAGGCGGACGAGCTTTGCGACCGGATCGCGATTATCGACCAGGGCCGGATCGTGGCGATGGACACCCCGGCCGCGCTGAAGCGGAGCGTCGCGACTGAGGGGCAACCGAACCCTTCGCTGGAAGAGGTGTTCCTCCAGTTGACGGGGAAGAAATTCGAAGACGCCGACAAGGAGGAAGCGCCGTGACGCTCGCGCTGGCGGAGTTACGTTCGAGCTATGCGTTCGTGGAACGCAACATCAACCTGGTGAAGCGCTACTGGGGCTGGGAGGTGGTGTGGGTTATGTACACTATCGCCAACTCGCTCGCGGTGGTGTTCATCGCGCGTGGCGTGAACAACGCCATCGGGTCGGCGGCGCTAAGCGACGCCGACGTGGATTCGTTCGTGCTGTTCCTGGCGATCGGGGCGCTCGTCTGGCACTACCTGGCGGTCGTATTCGAGACAGTGAGCGACATGATCACGTGGGAGCGGTGGGAAGGGACGATCGAGTACACGTTCATGGCGCCGGTGCGGCGGGGGACGCACATGGTGGGGACGGCCGTTTTCTCGCTCGTCTACGGGCTCGTGCATACGGCGGTCGTACTGGTCGTCATCGTGCTGGTGTTCGACGTGAACATGGGCAAAGCGGACTACTTCGCGGCGACGGCGGTGCTGGTGATCGGCAGCATGAGCCTGGTGGGTATCGGGATCATGGGGGCGGTGCTGCCGCTGCTCTACCCGGAGCGTGGCTCGCAGATGACGCACGTGATCCAGGCGACACTGGTGCTGATCTCGGGGGTTTACATCACCGCGAG
>DATBWD010000123.1:0-13711 GCA_036515015.1 Tepidiformaceae bacterium | reverse complement strand
AACAGGCGGGATTCGGGGCGGTAGCCTCACGAGAAGCAACAGGCGCGGCGGTCGACGTCCAGCAGACCGGTGGTACGACCCAGGGCGCCGCCGTTCCCGCCGCGGTCGAGCCAGCCACTGGGGCCGACGCGATGCCGGCGGAGGTCGAGGGGACGAGTGTCGATGAGGGCCAGCCCGGGCAGCGGGCAGCCACCGTCGATACCGTTGTCCCGGGCCCGGCGCCTTGGGCGAGCGCTCCCGTGCGGACCGGCGCCGCGCCACCACCGGTGCCGGCGGGGCGAGCGGCCATCGCGGTCGACGAGGCTTCGGGCACCGTGCTCTACGACCAATACGGTCATGTCCCTCTGCCCCCGGCGAGCCTCACGAAGATCCTGACCGCGATCGTCGCCCTGGAGAACGCGGACATCGACTCCTGGGCCCAGTCGGACATCGAGAGCGCGGAGATGGCGGGCAGTTCGGTGATGGGCGTCCACCGTGGCGAGTGGTTCACGGTGCGGGACCTGCTCTATGGCCTGATGCTGCCTTCCGGGAACGACGCGGCGATCGTCCTCGGTCGCAAGGTGGCGGGCAGCGATGCGGCGTTCGTCGACATGATGAACCAGTTCGTCGCGAACCTCGGGCTGAAGGAAAGTTCTTACCGCAATCCCCACGGGCTGACGGCCTCCGGCCACGTCTCATCGGCCTACGACCTGGCGATGCTGTCCCGCTATGCGATGCAGAATCCGCGGTTCGCCGAGATCGTCCGTACACCAACCTGGACGACGTCGGGGTCGCGCGCGTTCACGATGGGGAACGTGAACTCGTTCCTCTACACGTACCCGGGGGCCGACGGCATCAAGACCGGGTTCACGTGGGCGGCCGGGCCGACGCTGGTCGCGTCAGCCGTGCGCGACGGCAAGCGGGTCTACGTGGTGGTGCTCAATTCGCAGCAGAAGGATTTGGACGCGCAGGCCATCCTCGACTGGGTCTTCGCGAACTACACCTGGCCGTCGGAGGGGTAGCAAACCCGCGGCGGACGACCAACACGAAAGAGGGGCAGCGGTGCTGCCCCTCCTGCTGTGCGTCGAGCCGGGTTGCCTAGCCGCGCGGCAGGCCGAGGCCGCGAGTGGCGATGATGCCCTTCTGCACTTCGGTGGTACCGCCGGCGATGGTCGAACTGACCGCCTGCATGTAGCCCATGGCGGCGCGGTTCCGGACGTTGCCATGCATGCCGTACATGTGCATCGAAAGGTTGGCGATGCGCTGCTGCAGTTCGCTGCTGAACATCTTGCACATGCTGGCCTCGTAGTTGGGGATGAGGCCTCGGACCTGCATGTTCACAACGCGGTAGCTGAGCATCTTGGCGACTTCCGCCTCGATCCAGCGGTCGGTGAACTCCGCCTTCACCTTCGGGTTCCGTTCGAAGGAGACCTCGCCACCGGCCTTCGCCTGTCGAATGAGCGCCTCGAGTGCCTTGCGCACGCCGATTGCGCTGCCGATGGAACTTCGTTCGAAGTCGAGCGTGGTGGTGCCGACGTACCAGCCGCGGTTCTCTTCGCCGATGCGGTTGCGGACCGGGACGCGCACGTCTTCGAAGAAGACCTCGTTGAACGTCTGCTGGCCGGCGAGCGTGGTGAGAGGCTGGACGGTGACGCCGGGACTCTTCATGTCGACGAGGAGATAGGTGATGCCGCGGTGCTTGGGCGCATCCGGGTCGGTGCGGACGAGCATGTACATCCAGTCGCTGAACTGGGCGCCGGTCGTCCAGATCTTCTGGCCGTTGACGACGTAGTCATCGCCATCACGGACGGCACGGGTCTGGAGCGCGGCCAGGTCGGAGCCGGCGCCGGGTTCGCTGTAGCCCTGGCACCAGATGACCTCGCCCTTGAGGATGCGCGAGAGGTGTTCTTCTTTTTGTTCTTCCGTGCCGTGCTCGATGATGGTGGGGCCGATCATCATGACGCCGAAGCCACCGACGTTGCCCGGGACCCCGGCCTCGGCGAATTCTTCGTTCATGATGAACTGGTCGACGACCGACATATCGGCGCCGCCGTACTTCCTGGGCCACGACGGGGCGATCCAGCCCTTCTGCGCGACCTTGTCGCGCCACTCTTTGATGGCGCCGAGGCGGCCGAAGAGTGAGTTTTCGCCCTGGTCGCCGCCGCTGCGAAGGGCCGCCGGGGTTTCTGCTTCGATGAAATCGCGAACTTCCTGTCGCCAGGTGGCTTCGCGTTCGGTATCGCCGAGGTTGATGGCCATGGAATCCTGCTTTCGAAACTTGAACGTCGCTCGTATTGTCGTTGAGCCCCCCAGTGCCAGCAAGCGACGAAGCCGTTTCGGCCCATCGACGCGGCCCGGATCTCGAATTGAAAACATCGACCCATCGGGCGTTCAAAAGCGATCTGGCTTGTGATAGGCTTCACATGTCCCACCTGGGATGCGCGGAGTCGACCGTCCCTCCCTGAACTGCTCTGCTTATTTCGCCCTCCGGCGCCGCGCATCCCCCCAAACAAAACGGCCTCTTTCGAGGCCGTTCTTGTTTTCCCCGGGAAGCTGAGTCAGGGCGTGACGATAAGGTCCTCGCCGCCATCGACCTTGATCACGTTGCCGGTGAGCCATTCGGTCCCATCGCGGGAGAGCGCAACGATAGCCCGGGCGACATCTTCAGGAGTAGTCATCCGGCCGGAGGGGTTGGCTGCGAGGGCGAACTCGCGCAGTTTTTCGGCGCCCGGGATCTTGGCGAGGGCGGGGGTATCGGTGGTGCCGCCCTGGATTGCGTTGGCGGTCGCGCCGTGTGGGGCCAGTTCGACTGCGAGCTGGCGAAGGTAGGACTCCAGCGCCGACTTCGCAGCCGAGACCGCCGCATAGCCGGGGATGACGCGCTGGTTGCCGGCACTCGTCATCCCGTAGATCCGGGTTCCCCTGCCGACGAGGCCCGCAGAGAACAGGTCCTGCGTCCAGTAGACGAGGCTGTTGGCCATGGTGTCGAGCGTCATCTCGATCTGCTTCTGGTTCAGGGCGCGGCCTTCCGCGTCGGGTATTGCCCCGAGCCCGGTCGTGCCGAAGGCGATCGAGTGGAGGACGACGCGCAGGGGGCGGCCGGTAGCTTCGCGGATGGCGGCAACGGTCTCCGCGCGGCGGTCGGGGTCGACCACGTTGATGTTAAAGAAGCGGGCCTTTCGGCCGGCGCTTTCGATTTCGCCGATGACACGCTCGACGTTGGGCATGGTTTGGCGCCGGTCGAGGTGGACGCCGAAGACGTTCGCGCCGTGGCGGGCCAGTTCAATCGCGGTCGCTGCACCGAATCCGCTGGAGGCGCCGAGGATGAGCGCCCATTCGCCGTCGAAGTCTGTTTTCATCAGGCAGTACGGTAGCGCAGGAACGGCGAACCCGAAACCGCCGACCCCGCGCTCACGGGTCAGATGACGCTGGCGAGAAAGCGGTCGAGCAGTTCGTTGTACTCGGCGGCAGCCTCGTAGTAGACGTTATGTGGAGCGCCTTCGATGACTTCGTAAGCCGATTGCGGGACGAGCTGGTGAAGGCGCTCGCAGTAGGGCACGAGGCGGTCCAGGCTGCCGGCGATGATCAGCATTGGCGAGGTGATAGAGCCGACGTGGCCCGCGAGGGCCTCGCGTTCGGCGAGGGTCCTTTCGGACTGACGGCGAGGGTGACGAAGCGCTTCGATCCGCGTGGCGGTTGAGCGGATGCGGAGGTAGCGCTCGTACATCAGCGGCCGGGTGCCCTGGAACCCCTCGGTCAGGGCGTCGCCGGTGGGCAGGAAGAGCGTTCCCGGGTCGAGCGGTTCGCGAGAGAGTGGCGCGGCTGAGGTGCCCTCTGGCGGGACGCCCATGCCGGAGGGGATGAGCGCCGTGGCCTCGCCGGGGTGTCGTGCCGCCCAGCGCAGGAGGGTGTTGGCGCCCATCGAGTTGCCGGCGAGGATCGGCCGTTCGATACGAAGGGCCGCGAGGAAGCCTTCCAGTTCGTCCGCGCGGTCGGGTTCGTCCTCATCGCGGGGGCTGTTCGAGGAGTGTCCGTGGTTCACGCTGTCGTAGGCGATGACGCGGTAGCGGTCGCGGAAATGTTCGAACTGCTGGAACCAGGCTTCGGCGCACGAACTCATGCCGTGGAGAAAGACGAGAGGCGGCCCGTGGCCCTCTTCGACGTAGTAGATGTCGGTCCCTGCCACTTCGATCCAGGGCATTCGGTCACCTCCCGTTGTGTCCGCTCGCTGTGGACATGATGACGGCTGAGACGAGGTCCGCAAGTGGTTCCCTTAGCTGTTCGAACGCCATTCGCTTTTTCCGTGGATCGTTCGCACGCAGCGAAAGAGCGTGCTAGAATCCCGCCACGACTCTGGTCCGGCCTCGTGCTCCTCGAGAGGGGAACGGACGGTGTCAGACCGCGGAACACGAAAGGGCAAAGAACGGCATGGATCTCGGCCTCAGCGAAGAACAAGAACTGTTGAAGAATTCGGCCCGGGAGTTCCTCGAGAAGGAATGTCCGGAAGAGCACGTCCGCGCGATGGAAGACGATGAGAAGGGCTACAGCCCGGACCTCTGGAAGAAGACGGCCGACCTCGGCTGGCAGGGGCTGATGATCCCCGAAGAGCACGGCGGGGCCGGGTTTTCGTTCCTGGACCTCTGCGTGTTGGTCGAGGAGTTCGGCCGGGCACTGGTCCCGGGTCCGTTCATCCCGAACGCGGTTTGCACCGCCGAACTGATCCTTGCCGGCTCCGATGCGCAGAAGGCTCAGCACCTGCCGAAGATTGCCGACGGCAGCCACATCCACACCTACGCGATCACCGAGCCGTCCGGCCGCTGGGACCGCGAAGGCATCGAGATGAAGGCCACCCAGAGCGGTGACGACTTCGTGCTCAACGGGACGAAGCTGTTCGTGCCCGACGCCCACATCGCCGATTACCTGCATGTGGTCGCATGGAAGCCGGATGGCCGCCTGAGCACTTTCCTGGTGCAGCGCGACCAGCCGGGTATCGAAGTGACCGTCCTCAAGACCATCGCCAGCGACAAGCAGGCAGAAGTGGTGCTCAAGGACGTGAAGGTCGCGGCGGGCGACGTGATCGACATGGACGACAAGACGGCGAGCCGCCTGCGCAACATGGCGACGAACCTCGAATGCGCATACCTCGTCGGGCTTGCCCAGCGCGACTTCGAAATCTCCGTGAACTATGCCAAGGAGCGCGTGCAGTTCGGCCGGCCGATTGGCTCGTTCCAGGCCATCCAGCACAAGGCCGCCGACATGGTGACCGACGTCGACGGCATGCGGTTCATCATGTACAAGGCCGCCTGGGCGACGAGCGAGGACGAAGAGTCGCAGGACATGGATACCGCGATGGCGAAGGCCTGGTGCAGCGATGCCAGCCGCCGGGTGGTGGCGCACGGCCAGCAGATCCACGGCGGTATCGGGTTCACCAAGGACTACATCATCCAGTTGTTCTTCCGCCGCCAGAAGCGTGCGGAACTGTTCTGGGGCGACGGCGACTACCACCGCGAGCGCGTCGCGCAGATGCTGGAGATCTAGTCTCCACCGACCGCAACGAATGAGGGCTCCCCAATGGGAGCCCTCTCTGTATCTCCGCTGACACAGGCTAGTGAGTGTGGCCACCGGGGCCGTGGGTATGCCCGCCGGGACCGTGGCTGTGGCCGCCGCCAAAGTCGTCAGCGGCGAAGCCGTCGTCACCACCAGCGTCATCCCATGGGGCGGGGCCGTCTCCGACGGAGGCGTCGGCCCGGCCGACGACGGCGAAGCCGCCGATGACCTTGCGGGCCTGCTGGTTGCACTGGGTGCAGGGGACGAGTTGGAGGACGTCGTTCATCGGCATGCGCTTTTCGAAGCGTGCGCCGCAATTGGGACAGTGATATTCGTAGAGCGCCATGGAAGGATCGTGGCAAGACGCTTACGCGGCGTCAATAAATCAGGCGCCGGCTACCTTCCGCACCTCGTAGATCGCCGTGTGGTGGATGCGGGTGACCGGTTTCGTTGCGTTGGCGACGATGAGGACATCCATGTCGACGAAGCGGTGGCCCTTGCGTTCGAAGGCGTCGAGCACCTTGCCGCGAGCGGTCAGGGTATCGCCGTGGGCCACGGAGGAGAAGTTCGTGACCTCACTCGAGACGTGGATCCACGGGCCGAGGAGCACGTTGCGGGCGAGGCTCGAGTTCGCGAAGCGGATGATGTAGCCGGGGTGGGCGGCCGCCGACGGGCCGCGGTAGAGGTCGAGCGTCTCGCCGATGTCCTTGAGATAGCCGGCAGCCTTGTCGGCGGACTCGAAGGTGTCTTCGATTGTGCCGAGCGTTGGCGTTGCGCGGAGCGCCTCCTCCGAGGCCGGCGGGCGGGTGGCGGGCAGCGGGGCCGTCGGGAAATCCTCGACGGCCGGGGCCGGGTCGGGCGCGGCCGGTAGGGCCGCAGTGCCTGTCGCGCACAGTTCGCCCTGGGCGTTCGTGGCTTCGAGATCGACCGTGATGGCATCGCTGGAGGCCCGAGTCACGATGGCGTTGACGCGGACTTCATCGCCTTCGTAAAACGGCTTGAGGAAGCGGGCGCTCATCTGGCCGCGTTCGAGCCAGTCCCGACCGAGCGCCTGGACGACCGGATGCGTCATGTAGGCGTAGACGTCGACGCCGGGGACGAGGCCGCCGGAGAAACCGTATTGCCGGGCGACGGAGTCGTCATGGATCTTGTTCTCGGAGGCGGTGGAGGTGTTGTTGGCGCGGACTGTGTAGAGCGGCAGCGCCTGCCCCGGGGTGAAGCCCCTCGCGCCCGTCATACCCGTGTGCCCTTCACGCGGTCGACCTCGTAGGGGGTGGCACGGCGGGCGGACTGGCGAAAGCGATCGAACATGGTGTCGAAGCGGCGAACGTTGGCGGAGCGGCTGATGCCCTGGTGTTCGCAGGCGGAGCCGTCGGAGCAACTCTGGCAACAGTACGCTCGCCCGGCCATGATGTGCGGCGGCGTGGTGTAGGCGGCAAAGCAGCGGACACAGCGAGTAGTTTCAGCGGCCACGGACACTCCTTCGGGCGGACGGGGGATAGCGTGTGCCTATTCTCGCCCCGCAGGGACGGCGGGGAAAGGGCTATCGCGTTCTCTTCGCGGATGCGCGATGCTTGGGCCCATGGTTCGCATCAACAGGGTGTACACGAGGACGGGAGACGACGGCACCACGGCGCTCGGCGGCGGTCAGCGGATAGCGAAGGACAGCCCCCGAATCGAAGCCTACGGGACCGTGGATGAACTCAACAGCGCGATCGGCGTGGCGGTGGCAGCGGGGCTGCATGAGAGCATGCGCCCGCAGTTCTTCGTCATCCAGCAGGTGCTGTTCAATGTCGGGTCCGACCTGTGCATGCTCGAAGAGGACAAGAAGAAGTGGCCGGTACCTCAGATCGAGGCGCGGCACGTTGAGCAACTGGAAGGCTGGATCGACGAGTGGAACGAGCAACTCGAGCCACTGAGGAGCTTCATCCTCCCCGGGGGCGACCTCGCAGCGGCTCAGTTGCACGTCGCGCGCACGGTCTGCCGGCGGGCCGAGCGGATAACGCTGACGCTTAGCAGGGAAGAGCCCGTGGGCGAGTTCGTTATCCCCTACCTGAACCGGCTCAGCGACCTGCTGTTCGTTGCGGCGCGGTTCCAGGCGAAGATGGCCGGCGGGAACGACATCCTCTGGGACAGCCGGGGTTACTGAGCCGAGTCCCGGCGCTCAGCGGCGGAGGCGGACGATCGGGCCTTCGGAAAACAGTGGGCCCACGGTAACACCCAGGCGCTTGTACAACTGGCGCGGGATGCCGAGGTCGGCAAGGTAGATCTCGCCCACGACGCTGCGGCACTGCGGCCGCAGGAGGCCTCGCTTCGGGAGGTCGAGCATGAGGGTGGTCGTGGCGCGGATGGCGGGCTCACAGATCTCGCCGCTGGTGGCCGTCACACCGGTGGGGACGTCGACGGCGAGGATGGGCCGCCGGGACGCCGAAGCGATCTCGACAAGGGCGGCTGCGATGCCGGTGGGCGGGCCTTCGAGGCCGTAGCCCAACAACGCGTCGATCACGAGGTCGGCGCGGTGCAGGTGCTCTTCGACGGTGGTCTCACTTGTCGCCTGGTCATGCGGTTCGACAATCCCTCCTTCGCGGAGGATTTTGACCTGGCGCCGGGCGGCAAAGGAGCCCTCGCTTTCGACCTGCCCGAAGACAGGTTCGACGTTGATGCCCCAGTTCGCGAGATGCCTCGCCGCGCAGAGGCCGGCCCCACCCTTGTTGCCACCGCCCGCGAGGACGACGACCCGTTGGCCCCGCCCCCGACCACCCAGCATGGCAAGCGCAAGCGTGGCCACCGAGCGGCCGGCGTTCTCCATGATCTGAAGGATGTCGAGGCCGTAGTCTTCCTGAGCGATCCGCTGGATCTCTTTCATCTCGACTGCCGAGACTGAGGGGACCTCAGCGATCCGGCGCTGAGGGAAGCCACCCGGGTCGGAGCGCAGGGTCATGGACAGCGCGGCCCCTGGCAGGTGTAGCCGTGACTCTTTGATTGGAAGCAAAACATGTCTCCTCCGTGGAGGACTCTCTTTCAAGTCTAGGTTCGGCGAGGTTATGAGTCACGAAAGGTCTCGCCAGACCAGACCGTCATCCTTCCGTGACCACTCGCATCGGGCTCCAGCGTCCGATGACGCCCTGCCCGTGGCAGCTGACGGACCTGCCGCCGGCGATATCGATCTCCGTCATGAGCCCGAGAGCCGCGGTGAAGCCGGTTATTTTGTCGGGCACGTTTTCGTAGCGGTCGACCACTCGGCCGTCGGCTTCGAATTCGACGCTGTCGGCCCCCTGGTCATAGCTGATGCGGTAGGCGTGGACCTGGCCCTGGGCCGTTTCGATGTCGCGAAGTTCGTTGAAGATACAGAAGGCGCGTGCCTCGCCCGTCTCCGGGATGGTGACCCCGGGAAAGGGAAGGCGTCCGTACACCGTCGCCGTCCGATCGCCGCCGGTGAAGAAGTCGAAGGCCCAGCCGGTGCTGAAGTCGAGGAGGTTCCAGGAAACGTAGCCGTCGTAGAGGTTGCCGGGCTGGGTCCCAAGCGTCCGGGCAGCGACCTGGATTTCGAACGTGATGCGGCCGCCCGGAGGCACCTCGAACCGTTCGCGGGAGTAGTACATGTGCTTGGCGTTGTCGAGGATCTGGACCCGATCGTGCGAGCGAGTGAAGGGGACGGCCGCCACCTGGAGCCAGCCTTCACGGACTATGACGACGGCGCCCGGTTCACGGTAGTGCCAGGTGGAGCCATCGGGGAGCGCAAACCCGCCCGTGACCCACTTCGAATCCGGCTCGAGGATGCGGTTGAAGTCACCGACGATGGTCTCGGTCCGGGGGCGTTCTGCGGTCATGGCAGTGCATCCTACGCAATCGGGACGAACCGGGATAATCGACGCGATTAGCCGCCGCGGAGGGTGGCGCCCAGTTCTTTCTCGAGTCGCTTCAGAAGGCCGGCCTGGATCCGGCCGACGTCTTCGTCCGTGAGCGTGCGGTCCGAGGCCTGGTAGCGGAGGGCGATGGCGAGCGATTTCTTCCCGGGGGGCAGTCCGGCGCCCCGATAGTCGTCGAAGATGTCGGCGGCGAGGCTGACGCCGCCCGAGCGGTGCGAGCGGATCAACTCCAGCACGCGGCCGACGAGCAGGTCGACATCGACGAGGATGGCGATGTCTTGCCGGACATCGGGGAAACGCGAGACCGGCTCGTAGGCGGGACGTTCGGGAAGGTCCGCCACGAGGTCTTCGAGCCAGAGTTCGAAGAGGAATACCGGCTCGTCGATATCGAACGCCGAAGCAGCGGCCGGGTGGAGCTGGGCGACGACACCAACCGGACGTTTGCCGGTAACGATGTCGCCTGTGTGGCCGGCAAGCAGGGCGAAGTGTTCGGCCGGCTTCACCTGGAGCGGTATGCCGATCGCTTCGAAGAGCACTTCGAGGTCTCCCCTGGCATCGAAGAAGTCGATGGACGGGACGCCGTGGCGGCCGTGGGCCACTTCGCGGGGTCCGCCCGAGATGGCACACAGCACGGGCCGTTCATGGGGGAGGTCGGCCTCCACGGGCAGGTATTCGACGCCGATTTCGAAGAGGCGGAGAGGGCCTTCGTGGTGGCGGCGGTTGGCGGCGTAGGCTTCGAGCATCGAGCCGCGCAGCGACGTCCGCAGCCACGTGTGCTGGGCTGCGACCGGGTTCACCACCGACAGCGGCTCCGAACGAAGGTCGTCGTCGCCGGGGACGACAAGGGCCAGCTTCGACTGTTCGGTCAGCGAGTAGTTGATGACCTCCTGGTAGCCCAGCGAAACCGCGAGGTCGCGCAGGCGCTCACGCAGATCTTCGACCGGGCGCGGCTCGACGGGCGGGAGAGAGCCGCGGAGCATCGTCGCGGGCAGGCGGTCGTAACCGTAGATGCGGGCAACGTCCTCAATGACGTCGTCGGGGATGGCCACGTCGGGCCGCCAGTAGGGTGGCCGAACGAGGTAGGTGCCGCGTCCCGGCACGTCGCAGGCGAAGCCGAGTGCCGCGAGGATGCGCTGGAGGTCCTCGCCGGGTATGGCCACACCGAGGACGCGCTCGATGCGTTCAGTCGTGAGCGTGATGACGGGTGGCTCCTGCCGCCCGGGGAAGACGTCGATGAGGCCGCTTGCGACTCTACCGCCGGCAATCTGCTCGAAGAGGTGAAGCGACCGGCGCTGGGCATACTCGGCGGTTTCCGGGCCGATCCCCTTTTCGAAGCGGAGCGAAGCCTCGGAGCGCAACTTGAGCCGCATCGATGTCCGGCGGATGGAACCAGGTTTGAAGTTGGCGATCTCGAGGAGGACGGTGCGGGTGCTCTCGCTGACTTCGCTGTTGCCGCCGCCCATGATGCCCGCGAGGCCGACCGGTCCCTCCGCATCACAGATGACGAGCATGTCGGGTTCGAGTTCGCGGTCAATGCCGTCGAGGGTGGTGAGGTGCTCGCCGGGGCGGGCACGGCGGGCGATGATCTGCTTCCCGCGGACGAGATCGTAGTCGAAGGCGTGAATTGGCTGGCCCGTCTCGAGCATGACGTAGTTCGTGATGTCGACGACGTTGTTGATCGGGCGCATCCCGTGTCTGAGGAGGCGCTCCTGCATCCACGCAGGCGAGGGCCCGATCTTCACGTCCTCGATGACGGACGCCGTGAAGCGCCGGCAGAGGTCGGGGTCACCGATGCTGATGGAAACCAGTTCTTTGACCGGGCGGCCGGACTCCGAGTAGCCCCGATCGGGCTCGCGGAGGGGCTTGCCGGTGAGAGCGGCGACTTCGCGCGCGAGGCCGAGGACGCCGAGGAGGTCGGCGCGGTTCGCCCAGGTCGAGAGGTCGAAGACGACGTCGCCGAGTTGCTCGACGAGCGGGCGTCCCACCTTCGCATCGGCGGGCAGGACGAGGATGCCTTCGTGGTCTTCGCTCAGCCCCAATTCGCGTTCGCTGAGGACCATGCCGGCCGATTCAACGCCGCGGATGGGGCGCAACTTCAGCTTCGTGGCCTCGCCGGAGTGGCCATCGATGAGGCTGGCGCCCTCGGTGGCGAAGGCGACCTTCTGGCCGACGGCAAGGTTGGGTGCGCCGCAGACCACCTGTTGCCTGCCGGCGCCGGTTTCGACGGTCGCGAGGCGGAGGCGATTGGCGTTGGGGTGGGGGTCGACGGCAACGACTTCGGCGACGCGGATGAGGGCAGGGTCCCACTCGCCGCCAATGGTGTGCCACCCTTCGACCTCGGCGACGGAGTCGGTGATACGCCGGGCCAATTCATCGACCGGCAGGTCGACGTCCACGAGTTCACGGAGCCAGTTGAGCGAGAGTTTCATGGTTTCAGCGTGCTCCTAGAACTGGCTGAGAAAGCGGAGGTCGTTCTGGTAGAAATTGCGGATGTCCTCGATGCCCCAGCGGAGGAGGGCGACTCGTTCGACGCCCAGGCCGAAGGCGAAGCCGGTGTAACGCGAGGAGTCGTAGCCCATGTTCTCGAGGATTTCCGGGTGGACCATCCCCGCGCCGAGGATTTCGATCCAGCCGGTGCCGTGACAGGTGCCGCAGCCCGAACCGGCGCCCCGGCAGATGAAGCAGTCGATGGCGATCTCGACGCCCGGTTCGACGAAGGGGAAGTAACTGTGGTGGAAGATGATCCGCCGGTCCTGGCCGAAGATGCGACGGGCGAACTCGTAGAGGGTGCCCTTCAGGTCGCTCATGCGGACGCCGTCATCGACCGCGAGGCCTTCGATTTGGGTCAGCATCCACTCGTGGGTGGCGTCGGTCGCTTCCTGGCGATAGCACTTGCCCGGCACCACGACACGGACGGGCGGCACGGGCGTGCGCTCCATGACCCGCGCCTGGTTGGGCGACGTGTGCGTCCTGAGCAGCATCTTTCGTTCGCCGTCGATGAGGGTGTCGACCCAGATGGTGTCCCACATGTCACGCGCGGGGTGGTCTTCGGGGATGCGCATGGCGTCGAAGTTGTAGGACGACCATTCGACCTCCGGCCCTTCCGCGATGCGGAAGCCCATCTCCTTGAAGGCGGCGAGACAGTCGCGCATCGTCTGCGTGACGGGGTGGAGACGGCCAAGGGGGCGCCGGCGGCCCGGGTAGGTGACATCGATTGCCGCGGTTGTGGCGAGCGCTTCGAGTTCAGCCCGGCGCAGCGATTCGCGGCGTCCTTCGAGGGCGGCTTCGAGGGCATTCTTGAGGGCATTGGCGCCGGCGCCGAAGGCGGCACGCCGCTCCTGGGGCTGATCCCGTACCGAGCGCAGCAGCGAGGTGACGCGGCCGTCCTGCCGGCCGAGCCACTCCACGCGCCACTGCTCGATGGCCGCGTCATTGCCTGCAGCGGCAAGCGAGGCGAGCGCCTCGGCCTGGAGGTCGTCGAAGTTCACGGTGGGACTGGTCATGGCGTCAGACCAGTATAGAATCCGCGCCGACTTACGGTCGCCACGGGCTCGGCCGCTTGTGAACGAATGCACAGGAGTGGTTTGATAGCGGCAGCACCAACCGCAAACCCAGAGGAGAGCCAGCGACACATGGCCGAGGTTACCGACGCGACGCTCAACCAACTCCGTGGGAAGGCCGTAGAGGTCCGCATCCGGACAGCCGACCCACGCCGGCCATGGATCATGAACGCCGAACTGGCATCGCACGACGCGACCTGGATCCAGTTGCGCAACCCGCGCGCCGGGCAGCGGACGTTCCCCATCCGGCGAGACATGGTCGAGTCGATCGAGCCGAGTGCCACGGCCGCAGGGGCGCGAGGCTAGACCGCCCTTGCCCTTATTGCAGGAGGGTGGAGCGAGCCGGTGACGGCTCAGCCTCGAGGCGGTGCGCGTCCAGTTCTTCGAAGCGAAGATTCACCACGACCCGGTCGGAGGTGACCCCGCGGACCAAGGCGAGGGGCAGGCCGTAGTAGCCCAGTTCAGGGTCGGTTATCTCGAAATGGTTGGGTTCGACTTCGGCCACATAGCCGAGAAGATCGCTCCGCGGGAACGCGTAGACCGGCATACCGGGGCGAATCCTGCGGTAGTAGGACGGGGCTGAACCGGGGCTCTGCATGGCGGTTACCATAGCGTGTCCATCGCTGCGGACTACGGTTGAACCGATGACGTGTTCCGATAGGTGAAGGCTCAGGCAGGGCGCCTGGCCGGGGGCATTTCCTCTGCAAGCGTGGGAAGAACGTGTTCGCCGAAGACCCGGATGAACTCGCGCTGATT